>CAMDKT010000231.1 GCA_945900935.1 Candidatus Sulfopaludibacter sp. SbA3
AACCACCGAACTCACCGCGCCCAGCCTCCAAGTCAACCTCGCCACCAACCAAAACCTCACCCTTGCCCTCTCCATTGGCAATCCCCACGCAACGCCCATCACCTTGACGGAGATCTCCCTCACCGGCCCCGGCTTCACTCTCGTCAATCCACCCGCAACACCGCTCACTCTCCCGCCCGGCGCTACCCGCGCCATCCCAGTAAATATCTTCATCGCCGCCGAAGGAGACTCGACCGCGCTGCTCTCCATCGGCCCCCGCCGCTTCTCCATCTTCGCCGTCGCGTTCCGTCCCCAATTGCTGCCGCCCCGAATTATTCCTGGCGACGTTATTCCTCGCAACGGACAACAGCTCAAGCTCCGCCTCCAACTCGCCCAACCCGCCCTCGGCCCCGGCGAAGGCATCCTCCGCGCCGTCTTTACCGGCGCCGCTGACGATCCCGCCATCGTCTTCCCCAACGGTACCCGCGAAATCAAATTCGATGTCGCCGCCGGCAGCCGCGACGCCACGTTTGAAGGTGCCCCGGAAACCGTCCTCCAAACCGGAACCACCGCCGGCTCTCTTCGCCTCGACGCCATCACCGAAACCGGCGTTTCAACGGAAACCTTCCGCTTCGACCGCGCCATCGTCGCCGTCGATGAAGCCGCCGCCCGCCGCAACGGCACCAACCTCGAAATCGACATCACCGGTTTCGACAACACCCGCGGCGTCGGCTCGCTCAACTTCCGCTTCTTCGACAAATCCGGCAACGCCCTCGGCGTCATTACTTCCACCCTCGCCGATCAATTCAAAGCCTTTTTCGACCAAAGCAACCTCGGCGGCGTCTTTCGCCTCCGCGCCTCATTTCCCGTCACCGGCGATGCGACAATAGTGGGTTCAGTGCTCGTTGAGATCGCCAACTCCGTTGGCCGTACAGATCTCCAGCGCCTTACCTTCCCATGACGCCAGTGGCCCTCACCATCGCCGGCTCCGATCCCAGCGGCGGCGCCGGCATCCAGGCCGATCTCAAAACATTTCATCAATTCCGTGTCTACGGCGAAGCCGTCCTCACCCTCATCACCGTCCAAAACACCCAATCCGTCACCCGCGTCGAACTGCTCGATCCCGAACTCGTCCGCCAGCAAATCGACGCCGTTCTCAACGATATCCCGCCCCACGCCGCCAAGACCGGCGCCCTCGGCTCCGCCGCAATTATCGCAGCAGTGGCAGAAGCCATCGGCGATACGCCGCTCGTCGTTGATCCAGTCATGATCAGCAAACACGGCGCGCCGCTCATCTCCCCCGACGCCGTCGACGCGCTCCTCCGCACGCTCTTCCCCAAAGCGCTCCTCATCACACCCAACCTCCACGAAGCCGCCGCCCTCACCGGCCAGCCCGTCGAAACCGAGGAGCAAATGGTAACCGCCGCCCGCCGCCTCCTTGACTTCGGCCCCAAAGCCGTTTTAGTCAAAGGGGGACATCTCACCGGTCAAGCCAGCGATGTTCTGGTCACAAAGGAAACCCTCGACTGGTTCACCGCGCCCCGCATCGACACCCCCCACACCCACGGCACCGGCTGCACCTATTCCGCCGCCATTACCGCCCTTCTGGCTACCGGAACTCCCCTCCGCGAAGCCGTCGCGAAAGCAAAATCCTTCATCACCGAAGCCATCAAAACTAACCCCGGTCTCGGTAAAGGCCATGGCCCCGTCAATCACTTAACGCAACCACCCAGCCATTAATAGCGCGCAAAACCCGCCTCCCCCCCATTCGCAACCCGCCCAACCGCTCCGCCCGCAACAGAAAATCCCGCCCCGCCGCCGCATCCAATAACTCCTGCATTTCCGCCTCCGACCGCACCAGCAGCACCGTCTCCAACGGCTCCGCCAACCCGCGAAACGTCCCCGCGTTCGCAATGATCCCGCGCCCCGCAAAATCAATGTTCGTCGCCGCCAGCGTCCGCGCGTCTCCCGGCAGCATGTACTGCACCCGCGCCAAATGCATCGTCGTCGCCACAAACTCATCCGCCACGCCGTCGATAATTAACCCATTCTTCCGTCCCAGCGCCTGATACTCCGCCAACGCCCCCGTCGGCTCCACCGCCTCCGGCGCCGCGTGCGATATCCCGCCAGTCCACAATCGCGCCGCCAATAAAACCGCCGCCGCCCACCCCAACGCCGACCCTCGCGCCCCCGCTGCCGCCGCCGCGAATACCGGCAGCAAATACGTCGCATTCCGGTACCCAAATCCGAAAAGCGTCAACACACTCACTCCCAGCCACGCCGCCTCCACATACCGTTTCCGGTACAAACAAAATCCCAATGCCAACGGTGCCAGCACTGCCAGCACCGGATCCCACTCCCAGGCCCGAGTCGCATAAAAGCGCAGATGCCCCTCCGCCGCCGCGTTCTCCGGCGTCAACAACCCCCACTGCAAATGCTCATCCAGCACGTGCTCCTTCCAGTACCATTCCCGGTTCACCGCCAACTGATACAAATGCCACGGCGCAACCAGTAACATCGCCAACCCAACCGTCCGCCCCCACCCCCTCCACATAAACAACGCCGGAATAAAACCCGCCACGCTCTTAGTCAAAATTCCCCACGCCAGCGCCGCCCCCGCTCCCCGCTCTGACTTACCCCATAAATACAAACTCAGCACCACCGCGCATAACACCGGCACATCCGTCATATTCCGCCGCGCCAGCAAAAAGAACAACGGATTCGCCGCCAGCAGTAACATCGCCGCCCACCCCTGCCATCGCCACAGCAGCGTCAACACCCCTGCCCCGCACAACACCGAAAACAGGCGCAAACTCCACAACGAGTCCCCAAACACACCCGCAAAAACCGCCGCCGGCAAAAACGCCATCACCGGCTTCACAAACGCCAAACGGCCGAGAAATCGCGGTGTCAGCCACTCGCCCCTCTCGGCCATTCCTATCGAAATACTGCTATAAAGCGCCTCATCCTGCGGACGCACTTTTCGCACCGGATCCGTGTACCCGGAGGCCAGCGGCACGTCCCACACGCCCCAGCCCAGATACACGGCCGCCGCCACAAAAATTAATACTTGGGAACCGTAGGATCTACCTTGTCCGCCCATGCCAGTATTCCGCCCGTCATGTTACGAACTCTCGTGAATCCGCTCGCCCGCAGTAAGTCGCAGGCCTTTGCCGAACGCCCGCCCATTTTGCAGTGCATCACGATATCGGCGTTCTTGTCCAATTCGTCCAGCCGCTTCGGCAGATCGCCTAACGGAATCAGCTTGGCCTTATCGATTTTGCAGATCTGATACTCATGCGGCTCGCGTACATCCACCAGCACAAAATTAGCGCCCGAATCAATCAACTGCTTCACTTCCTGCGGCGCAATATCGGTCGAAGCAACCGGCGGCGGCAGCGGAGCCTCCTGGTGCGGAACCCCGCAAAACTGCTGATAATCGATCAGCTCTTTCACAACCGTACACTTACCCTGGCACTCCGGATTCCGCCGGATTTTCAACTCCCGGAACTTCATCGCCAAAGCATCGTACAGCATCAGCCGCCCCTTTAAAGGCTGCCCTTCGCCCAGAATCAGCTTGATCACTTCCGTCGCCTGTATCAGCCCCACCACGCCCGGCAAAATTCCCAGCACGCCGCCCTCGGCGCAGCTCGGTACTAACCCCGGAGGCGGCGGTTCCGGATACAAACACCGGTAACATGGCCCGTCGTCCTTGCAAAAAACGGTAGCCTGCCCTTCAAACCGGAAGATACTCGCATAGACATTCGGAATGCCGAGTAACACACAGGCGTCATTCACCAAAAACCGCGTCGGGAAGTTATCCGTCCCATCGGCCACAACGTCATAACCGCGAAGTATCTCCAGCGCGTTCGCCGAAGTCAGCGGAACGTCGTACTTCACAATCTCGATGAAAGGATTAATATCCTTCATCGTCTCTTCCGCCGAATCCACTTTCTTCTTCCCGATGTCCTTGGTCCCGTGAATGATCTGCCGTTGCAGGTTCGACACGTCCACCGTGTCGAAATCCACCAGGCCCAACTTACCCACCCCCGCCGCCGCCAGATACATCGCCACCGGCGCGCCCAGTCCGCCCGTGCCGATCAGCAGCACCTTCGCGTTCTTTAACTTCAACTGCCCGTCCATGCCTACTTCCGGCATGATCAGGTGCCGGCTATACCGGCCGATCTCTTCATTCGACAGCGACGCGCTCATATACCGCCCGCGATCGACGGCACTATCGATATCGTGTCCCCCGCCGCCACCGGCGTCTTGTCTTTTTCCAGGAACCGGATATCTTCGTCATTCACATACACATTGACAAAGCTCCGCAGCTTTCCTTCGTCAGTGAAAAGGTTCTTCTTCATGTCCGGATGCGCCGCCGTCAACTCGGCCAGCGCCTCGCCAACGGTCGTGCCTCTAACTTCCATGGCGTCTTTCTTATCAGCGAACTGCCGCAACGGCGTCGGAATCATTATCTTAGGCATGGGGGTGTTCTAACTCTTCTTTCGCTGCCTCGGTTTGTTCCATGTTTGGCAGCCAGCTATTGGCGTGATGAAATTGGCCCTTCTGGATCGACAACACAACAAACGAATACCAGGGGCAGGAGTTCTCTAAATCAGTCTTCGAAAAATACGCGTCGCAGTCCGGATGACTGTGGAATATCCCAATCAGATCCATCCCGTTCTTCCGCGCTTCCCGCTCGGCAACCAACAAATCCTCCGACCGCAGCTCATACCGCTCCCGCTGCGCCCCCGGATACGCGTTCTCCAACGGCAGCGCCGTCCGCACCGTTTTTACGTCTCCTTCGATCAGCCCCAGCATCGCGCCGCAGCACTCGTTCGGATACGTCTTTTGCGCATGATCGACCATCAACCGCCACGCTTCCTGTTCTATCTTTATCATTCGTCCCAGAACGGCTCGCTCATGTATTTCGATGCGCCATCACAAAGTACCGTCACAATTACCGCTTCCCGCCCTTCCGCCGCCAGCCGCTTCCCCGTCTCCAGCGCCGCGTGTACATTCGCCCCCGCGCTGATTCCCACCATCAGCCCCTCTTCCCGCGCCAGCCACCGGACCATCTTATACGCGTCTTCCGTCTCTATCCAGAAATTGCCGTCCGCCAATCCGGGGTCATAGATTTTCGGCACAATCGCCGTCGGCATATGCTTCAACCCCTCCAGCCCGTGAAACCCCGACGACGGCTGCGCGCTGATGCACTCAACGCCTTTTCCGTCCTCTTTCAACCGCCGCGACGTTCCCATAAACGTCCCGCTCGTCCCCAACGCCGCAATAAAATGCGTTATTCTCCCCCCGGTCTGCTCCAATATTTCCACCCCGGTGGTCTGATAATGCGCCTGCCAATTCGCCGGATTCGAATACTGGTCCGGGTAAAAATACCGCTCCGGATCCTCCGCGTAGATCGCCTGGCACCGCCGTATCGCCCCGTCCGACCCCTCCCCCGCGTCTGTCAATACCAGCTCCGCCCCATACGCCCGCAATATACTCTTCCGGTCCGCGCTCGCATTCGCCGGCAGACACAGCTTCACCCGGTACCCCCGCGCCGCCGCGACCATCGAATACGCAATCCCCGTATTCCCGCTCGTCGAGTCCAGGATCACCTTCTCCGGCGTCAACAATCCCTGCCGCTCGCCGGTATTCAGCATGTTCAACGCCGCCCGGTCCTTCACGCTGCCGCCAGGGTTGAAATACTCCGCTTTTCCGTAAATCTCGATGCCCCGCAGCCCCGCCGTCACCCGGTTCAGCCGGAACAACGGAGTGTTCCCAATCGACTCCAGCAGATTCCCCGCCGCCGGAGGCGTCCGCTCTCCCACTGTACTCACCGTTGCGCTCACCCTCTTAGGCTATCAATCTCCCTAATCCCGGTCAAGATTAGGCTCATTCCCCCAAAGGATAATAACCACTCCCGCTCCGGCGACGAGCCTCACCCCCCTCCGAACGGAGCCCCGCCGAACTCGTCCACGAAGCCTTCCTCCAGAATCCGCTCGATTGGGCCAACCGCGCCCATTTCCACTACATCGCCGCCCGGCTTATGCGGCAAATCCTGATCGATTGTATCCGCGAATCCCACGCCCTGAAGCGCGCCGCCGCCTGGCTCACCTCTCCGGAGCAATCATGACCGCTCAACAGTGCCAAACCGCCGAAAATCTCTTCCACTCCGCCCTCGATCTCCCGCCCGGCGACCGCGCCAATTGGCTCGCAGAAGCCTGTCCCAACGATCCCGGCCTCCTCAACGCCGTCCTCCGCATGATCGAAGCCGACGCCGACGCCGCCCCCGCCCCCGGCGACGAAATCCGCCTCGCCGTCCGGTCGGCCGTTAAGCAGTGGATGGCGAAGTAAAGCCAAGCGGTATAGTGGAGTTATGCCAGAGGTTGCCGACTCCGCCGCAGCCAGCGGAACCACCCGCAAGGAGCGTTTTCGCCAGTATTTCCACGCGTTTAATCCGACGGTGTCGCCCGAGCAAGCCCTCACGGACGGTTTCGTCCTAACCGATCTTCGCCCGGAATTATTCCATAAAAAGATCGCCGCAAGAGTCGAGCTCGAACCCCGCAGCAGACAAGCGCTCATCGGCGGGATTGGCTCCGGCAAGACCACCGAATTGTTACTCGTTCAGAAGCATCTCGCGGAGCAGGGAATTTCGGCATTCTATGTTGAGGTTTCGAGATTCGCGGACATCTCGCGCGCGAAGCCCGGCTTCCTCGTCGGAATTGCTGCCAAGCACTTAATTCGCGAGCTAGGCTCCATGGACGCTTTAGCGGATGACGCCAATGCGATCAACAACTTTCTATATGGATATTGGCAGCATGAATCCGAGCGAGTCTATGACGAGGAGCCTCACGACCCGTATTATTCGTTCGTTGGTGGCGTGATTGCGAAGCCGATAATTTCAGATAACATTGATCAAACTGCCCGTCAGGCATTTGAGCGAATATTGGCGGCATATCGCAAGGGAAGGCAATTTTCCCTTATCATTGACGGCCTTGATCGAATGCACGAAATCGATGACTTTAGGCGACTGGTGTTTCCGGACTTAAGCATATTTCAAACGCTCGAAGTCCCTGTTGTTTGTGTCGCGCCACTTGCGTTGCAGTTCGCGCCTCAATCGGATTTACGGGAACAGTTTGATCGAATTCACGAATTGAGCTCAATACGAACAAACGGTAATGGGCTTGGCCGGGTTCTGAAACTGCGCGATACCGCTGGACTTCTCACGTCAACCGCTGGCATTGAGGTCATAAGTGGATCTGGTGGACTTGTGCGAGATCTCATTACGCTCGCCCGCGATGCCGGTGAGGAAGCCTATGTTTCCGGCAGCCAGCAGATCGAAAAGAATCACGTCGCTGGCGCGGTGCGGCAAATGGGTCTGAGCTATTCGCGAGGGCTTTCTCATCGACAGTTGGAGCTGTTGAGGGCAACCGCAGAGAACAAAGGCGTGGATCCAACGGACTCGGAAATAATGCAGCTTCTTGGAAGCAGACGGATCATCGAATACTCCTCGACGTCTTTTGCAGTCCATCCAGCGTTAAGCAAGGTGCTGAATCTTGATAGGTTCTGAACCACAACTATTTGAAGTAGTACGTCGTGGCGGCAATCGCGCCCCCGGAAGTTGGATCGGCATCGTTTCCCTTACCGAACCGGATGAAATCCTGATCAATGAAATCCGCTCGGAGGCGGAGACGCAATTCAATCCCCGGTTACTAGCCATCGACATCCGGGAAACCGAGCCGTTCGCGCTCGCACGGGAAATGAACAAGCTCGATAACGAGTGGGTGCTACTCCACGGCTTCGAGCACTGGACCCCAGCCCGCTGGCATGCCGCCGAACTCAATAGAAACTCGTGGCTTCGCGGTGGCCTTAACTGGTTTCTTCTCAGCCCCGCCGCCGTGAGCAACATCGCCCGGTATGCGCCAAACGTGAAAAGCCTGATCGGGTCTTATCTGGTAATCGGCCCAGACCAATCGCAAATGTCGGCCGAGGAATGTGAAACGCGGCTCACCCAACTTCGCGAACACTACGGAATGTCGGATGATCAAATCATTGCCGCCGCTGAGAATCATGAATTGGAAATGACACCGCACATGGTCGAGTGGCTCATCTTGTCGGACCGCGGAGATCTCGTGTGACTCCACCCGGCGATGCTCTTCTGCGGGCACGAGCCCGTGACCAGCGTCTTAGCGGTGAGCATTCCGCCATTCAACTGGAATCTCCGAAGAAGGTTTTGCAACAGATCCGCGCCTATCTCATGGCTAGGCAAGACGACGGCCACCCAGGCACCGATCTCTTTAGGCTCAGGCCCAAGGAATCGACGGACGAAACCCTCATTAACCTCGGCCCCACCATCGACAAAGGCGCCACCGACGGCCATTTTTTCCTAAAATCCGGCGCCCGACTCAGCTTCGGTCTTACCCTCCGCTCCGAGACCCGCCACCACTCCACCTTAATCGCGTACCGCTTCGACTACCGCATTGAAAACACCGTCTACCGTTTCGATCTAAACAAAGACTCCCACAAATCCCCCCTCCGCGAACCCCGCGGTCACTTCCACCCCGGCACCGACAACATCCGCGTCCCCACGCCGCCCC
>CAMDKT010000232.1 GCA_945900935.1 Candidatus Sulfopaludibacter sp. SbA3
ATTGCAGGAGGCGCTCCGGGAGCAAGCGCACGACCATCTCCGGCATTCCCGGTTGGGACTCTACCTGAACGTCGGCGGCTCCGCGCACGCTGGAGAGGACTTGCGCCACCTGCTGAGCGGCGTGATCAATCTGATCCAAGTCGCTGCCGAAGATCTTGATTACCACCTGGCCAGAGACGCCCGTCAGGATTTCCTCAATTCGCTCGGTCAAAAATGGCTTGATGGCAAAATACACGCCGGGGAACTTTACCAGTGCGTCGCGAATTTCGGACTGAACGAACTCCGCCTCTTCGCCTTGGAGCGGCACTAGATCCACGTTGAACTCGCTATAGTGCGTGCCCCAGGTATCGTCAGCCAGCTCCGCGCGGCCCGCGCGCTGCGCGACGGAACGGATGTGCGGATTCTTCCTCAACTCTCGCGTCACCTCGCGCCCGATCCGCAAGGATTCTTCGAGCGAGGTTCCCGGAATGGCTGACATGTGGACGATGAAATGCCCCTCGCGCAGCTCTGGTAGAAAGGCACCGCCGAAGAACGGCAACATCGCCGCTGCCGCCACGCAGAATCCGATGACGATTCCGAGGATCAGCTTTGGTTTGCGCGCCACGCCTGCAAGCAAACTCCGGTAACCGGATGTCAGGCGTTCGATGTAACGGGGACTGTGTTTCTCCTCAGCCCGGCCCGTCAGCAGGATGAACGAAAGCGCCGGTGTCACGGTGAGCGCAACGACCAGCGATGCGAGAATCGCCACGATGTAGGCGATGCCCAGAGGCGCGAATAGCCGGCCTTGAATCCCGGACATCATGAGCACCGGTAGAAACACCAGCACCACGACGAACGTCGCGTAGACGACGGAGTTTCGGACTTCCAGCGATGCATCCAGAACCACGCGGAACACGGGCAATGGATCAGGCAACAACCGATTCTCGCGAAGGCGGCGGATGATGTTTTCGACATCGATGATGGCGTCATCGACCACTTCACCAATCGCGATTGCCAGCCCTCCAATGGTGAGCGTGTTTAGCGTGGCCCCGAAGCGGTCCAGTACAATCACTGCGGTTAGCAGGGACAGCGGAATGGCGGAAAGTGAAATGAGCGAGGTCCGCGCGTCCATCAGAAACAGAAAGAGTACGATCGAGACGAGCACACCGCCAATCAGGAGAGAGACCCCGATGTTCCTCACCGCGACTTCGATGAAGTTCGCGGGGCGGAAGAGGCGCGGATGCAGCACGATGTCCTCGGCTTTCACCGCTGGCGCCAGCTCAGCTAAGGCGCGCTCGGCGGCCTCCGTTACTTCGAGTGTGTTCGCGCCGTATTGGCTGGAGACAACCAGAATGACTCCCGGCGTGCCTTCGATGGCGGCCGCTCCGACCTGTGGCTCTGGAGCTTCCACCACTTGCGCGACATCACGCAGCCGAACGCTCAAGCCATTCTGGTGCAGGAGAACAACGCGTCCCAATTGTTCCGGCGTGATCTGCTGGCCCTCGCTCCGTAGCACCACGCGCTGATTCGGCGTATCCACAAAGCCCGCGCCGCGTACGCCCGTCGCTTTTCGCGATGCGGTTAGTACATCGTCAATGGAGAGACCGTAAGCCAGCAGCCGCTCTGGGCGAATCTGAATCTGAAGCTGGCGTACTTCGCCGCCAAAGACGGCCACTTTTGCGACTCCAGGGACCGCCAGCAAGCGCTGCCTCAGTGTCCAGTCGGCAAAGGTCCGTAGTTCCATCAACGAGCGCTTCCGGGAAGTCAGCCCGATGTCGAGCATCATGCTGGTTGCCGACGTCAGCGGGGACATCGTAGGAGCACGGACTCCTTGTGGGAGCAGAGCAGCTACCGACACTAATCGTTCGCTTACCATCTGGCGCGCGCGATAGACATCGGTTCCGTCCCGAAAGACCGCAGTGATCACCGACAAACCCTGCGTCGATTGCGACCGGATCGTTTCCAGGTTGGCGACGCCGTTGACCGTCATTTCGATGGGCCGAGTTACGAGTTGCTCGACCTGCTCGGCGGCGAGGCCCACGGCTTCTGTCTGTATGACCACTTGCGGCGGTGCAAATTCCGGGAACACATCCAGCCTTGCGTGTGCCGCCGTATTCAGCCCGTAGGCCAGAACCAGGCAGGCGAGAGCGATGACCACTCCTCTGTAACGGATCGAGAACTCGACGAGCGTTGTTAGCATCACTTGCTCCCGGCTTCCTCAAGAATCTGGATCTGGGATTTTTGCTCTTCCGAGAGCAGCAGTTGCGCTCCCACGGTCACGACGCGATCCCGTTCCGTCACACCAGACACCAGCCAACCCCGAGTGCCGCTGTTGCCCAGCGTTACTTCCTGGCGAGAGTACTTGTCGGCCGCGACTTGCCGGTAAATCCAGGTCTTGCCGCCAGTGCGAACGACTGCGGATTGTGGAATCAGGAAACCCGTGCTCGGCGTTCCATCCACTTGAAGATATGCGGTGACTGCGGCCCCAGGCCGTAGCATCCCGCCCAATCCCGCGACGCGGAAGAGATACCCTTCCCCGAGAGTCCGAGGGTCGGCGATGGAGGCCAAGGCCACACGCTCGCCCCGGACTTGTTGTTCCTCCCGTCCCACCGCCGCGATTCGCGCGCTGGATACCTTCGATCCGGAAACTTCTCCAGCGGGCAGGTCCACCCGCGCGAGCATCGTGTCGAATCGTGCGACTCGTAAAATTGCCTGCCCACTCTCCACGGCTTCGTTTGGCCGGGCGATTACTTCGACAACCTCGCCAGCGCGTGTGACCAATGGCATGGGCCCCGTCTGACCGGCTTTTGTTTTCGCCGCGGCCTCAAACTCCGCCACGTTCTTGCGAGCTGCGTGTAACCGGGCTTCGTCCGCCTTCACCCTCGCTTCGGCCTCCTGCACGGCGCGATCGGACATGTTCTTGTCGTCCGCATTGAGAGCCTTAGTGCGGTCATAAGTAGCTTTGGATGCGGCCAGCGTAGCTTCCAGTACCGCGACATCCCCGTTGGCGTTCGTCAACCGGGCCGCCAGATCCACACGTTCGAATGGGACAAGGCGTGGCTCGATGACTCCCAGCGACTGTCCGTCCGCGAGCACTGCTCCAAGGCCGGGCCATTCCCTGGGACCACGGCGCAAGACGCCGGCAACAGGGGCGCGCACCACAAACGACGCGCTTGGATCCTCCAGCAAGCGGCCATAAGCGGCGATCTCCGGATAGACCGTCTGCTTCGTCACGGCCTCTGTTTTTAGGCCGATGCGAACCTGCGTCTCGCGATCTATCGTGACAATCGGATCGCCGCTCCGATTGCGCGAAATACGTGGCGGGACTTTGATGGGTTGTTCGCGCTCTCGCTCCCGAGCGAGTTCCGCCCTTCCCTCAATGAAGGCGAAGATCAGGAGTCCGGCCAGGCCTGCCGCAAGCACAACGGCGAATAGCAACTTCAGAGTACGATTCATTTGCGTGCCACCTTTTCTGCGTCGCGCGGACTAACTATGGGAACAGGTGGCAATGCAACACCAGCTTCCAACGGGAATTGAACTGCGTCTTCCAAAGCTCCCAGAGCGCTCTGCGCCGCACGGAGCGCGCTCAGCCGTGTGCGCCCTGCCACAACGCCATCCACTCTTACGCTGACCAGCGCCAACCGGTCCGCTTCGCCGGCCTGCAGTTGCCGCTGCATCCGCGGTTCCCGGTCTTCGAGCAAATTCTTGACAAGTGCGTCTGCGTCGCGTAACTCTGCCCACGCCGCACGGTACCGAATCAAGGCTCGCTCCATCTGATCGATGGCGGTAGCCTGTTGAGCCAGGAAGCGGGCCGCGATGTCCGCCCGCCGCGCTTCGGCCTCCGCGATGGTACCTTTGCCCCGGTCCCTCAGCGGAAGTACAAACGCCGGTCCCATGAAATAGCTGTTGTTGCCGTCGCCAAATGAATAGCCAGGCGCAATCCGGATATCCGGATACTGCCGCGCGGCTTCCAATTGGAGGGCGCTTTCGCTGGCGGCGTATTCGGCTAGGAGACGCTGGATATCCAGGCGATTGAGCAACCCAGCGCGCTGCACATTGCGAATCGGAACGCGCTCTTCGGCGGGTGGCTGATCCAGTGACGACCAGGCGATGCCGACTCCTTCGAGTACGCCAGGCACCAGACCCACCGAAGTTTCCAGCGCGGCTCGCGTCTCCTTTTCGGCACCTATCGCGCGCTGCATGGACACCTGGAGCAACGTCAGCGCGGTACGACTGGTATCGACTTCGGGTCGAGACGCCTCCCCAACGGCAAGGCGCTTTTCGTAGATCCCAACCGCCTCCCTGCGAATCGCAATCTCCCGGCGCAATAATGCAAGTTCGCGTGATGCCAGAAGATGCTCTAACAAAGCGCTTCGCACGCGAGAGCGAACTTGCCATGCGGTCTCACCCAATGAGATTCTTGCCGCCTCAGTGAGATGGTTCGCCCGCTCGGTGCGATACCCACGCTTGCCAGCGGTCTCGATCGGCCAGTCCAATCCAAACCGGAGTACAAAAGGCGACGGACCGGCATCGGTGTAACCCGCCGATCCGTTTACGGTCGGATTGGGCTTCATTGAAGCGGTGATGACCGCGGACTCTGCAGTGCCAATCCGCGCACGTGCCGCGTCAAGGTCCGGGTGAAAATAGAACGCGACGTTCGTTAGCGTTTCGAGATTCAACTCAGAGAGAGGCCACGAAGCAGGTTTCCCAACCGGCTGCGCGTCCATGAACTCTCGTAGCCCTGCGTCCATCAAGCTGCGCGAACGATACTGGTGTTCGAGCACGGGCGGCAATAGAGGCTGTGCTTTGTAGTGATAGCAGCCCGTGATCGGCAACAAAGCCGCTATCAGCGCAGCCCGCGCGTGTGTTTTCCGCATGCTAGGTTTCAAAGCCACGTCCTCTGGATGACAGGATCAGCACGCGATATCGCGGCCAGCTAGTCAGTTTCAACGGTCAACAGCGAAAGGGAGTCGCTCGCCCGAAAGAATACACAGGCAGACGCACCGATTCAGCAGTGTGCGTAACAAAACAGGACTATGGTTTTAGATCCGAATGGGGGGGCGAATACGCGGGAAGACGGTTTGAATGACGACCGCCGAGCAATACAACGGGCTCGTCAACTGCGCGGGTAGTCGCAACAGCGTTCGGAATTGCTTGACGAGGTGAAGAACCGCGCTGCGAATTAGGAGGACCAAGGCAAACGCAATACAGAGACCCGTACAAACAGAAACGAATTCCGGGTCCGAGCCGAAGGATTCCCAGTGATCCACGAATTCAATGAGCGGCAGAAGTGCCAGCAAGATGGCACCCAGCATGATTAACGCTCGTCTGAAATTGCGCGGCATTCGGTTCCTGTGATGCTAGCACAGCTATTCCAAAAAAGTGATTGGCCGTCTTCCCCATCCGACGGCGACCCAACGGACTAGGGTAAGGACTCCGGTTCCCTTGCGTCACTTTGCGAAAGAGCGTGATCGAGCCGAGCAGCAATGTCATCCCGAGCGCGTGAATGGTGTTGGCCCAGACCCCTGCCTTAGTGCGTCCTGCTTCAGACGCCTCTTCCATGATGAGGGCGTAGCGGTAAAACACGGGGAACTCGGATGTTCCCACCCAAATTTTGTGCGGATCGGGCACGTATCCCATCATGCGATTGATGATGGCGTGTGCGTCGTTGAGGCCCTAGGCGGAAAGTTGTTGCCTGTGCCGATCCATCTTCGCTGCCAGTCGGCGAAATTCATTCATGCTCCTGTTTTGCCTACTCGAAAAGGGTGGCGACTTTCGCCAGCACTTCGTCCATGATGGGCTCTGGCAGGGTATCCACCTTGCGGGCGCGGCGGGCGGCCAGGTCGATTACGCGCGGTTGATCGCAGCGAACGACGCCGGTGGTCTTGATGCCGGTTACGGGCACCGCGAAACCCAGGCGGCGGGCGAACTCGCCGCCGGTGGTGATCGGCAGAATCACCGGCAGCTTGGTGGCTTCGTTGAACTCGGCGGGCGATATGATCAGGACGGGACGGCTACCGCCTTGCTCATGCCCCGCAGTCGGGTCGAGCGACACCAGGTAAATGTCGCCGCGCCTCATAGCAGCTCGCCACCTACGGCGGGCGCATCGACCCATTCGCGTTCCTCCGCTGGCTGCGGCTGCGAATAGTCCGACATGGCCAGCAACTCGGCGAGCGTGTAGCGCAGCCGTGGTTTGGGTTCCACCACCAGGCGACCGTGATCGATGGTCAGGCCGACTGTGGTGCCGGCTTGCAGGTGCAGTTGATCGAGAAACGCTGGCGGGACGGCTAACATGACCGAGCCGCCCACTTTGCGCAGATTGGTTGTATGCATGGGGGAATCTCCAATGCCTAAGTTATATCTCAGTATAACTAAAATAGTTGGAGCCTGGGGTGCTCAAGCAAACTTCGGCCCTTCAGTGCGCGTCCACCCGCAACTCCAGACGCCAATTCCATTCCTTGCCCCGTGCCAGCCGCACCAATCCGTGCCCTGAGTTGAGCGAATTCTGGACGCCGAAAAATGGCTCTGGACAAAGAAACCCGGCCTTTGGGCCGCCATAAAGATTGAAGCGAACAAGCGGTTCTCCGACGGTGGAACCGGCGTGTTGGGTAAGGCGAAGGGAGACGCCCTGCGGGTCTACCAACTGGGCGTACGGCCGGCTCCCGTAACCGGCCAGCGGTAGAGCGACGCGCGCGTCGAAATCTTCCAACCGCTCCGGAGTCTTAAACGAGCGCGGCTTCTCTTCGCCACTCAGCACTCCCTGCGAATTTCGTAGCAACTGCGTCGTGGAGGATGTCTCGAAAGTCATTTTTCCGGGATCGGTACCCGTTACAAACGGAAGCTTGAACGCAATGTGGTTGCCGATGGAAAACATCATTTCCGAAGTATTTGTAGCGCCTGCGGTGACCGTGTAGTTAATCGTAAGCTGGCCGCCCGACAACTCATAAGTTGCGTCTACTTGGAAGGCGAAAGGATAGGAAGGAAGCGTCTCGCTGGAATCGCGGAGTTGGACCGTCACGCGAGCGCCCTTCGAGTCCGCCGAACGCCGCAACTCCTTCCATGGAAGATTGCGGGCAAAGCCATGGCAAGGCATCGGGTACGTCTTGCCCGCCACCGGATATGTGCCGGGGCCGCAACTCGCCGCGGGAACCGTTCCCACCGGATACTGAGCGCCTACGGCCGGCCAAAGCACTGGACCCTTTCCTTTGAAACCCGGTCCCGGCGAGTAATCGCGCGCATGATAGAGAAATTCGATCCATTCCCCTTTGCGCTTCATTCGAAAACTGCTGAGTTCCCCTCCCTCGGAAGGCGCAACCGCCGCTTCCACGCCGGCGATACGGTCACGAAGAACGACAACCGCAGGGGTTCCCGGCCCCGCCGCGGGTTCGCCGTCGACCGCGTAACGGGGTTGCGCGCTCATCGAATACACCGCAACCAGCCCAAGAGCCGAAAAAATCCGCATACGTATTATTTCCCTTTCGCCTTCGGTTCGTGGAGGCCGAATCCGAAGACATCGGACGCCGTGGCGATCGCCACAAATTGCTTGCCGCCCGCCAAGTAAGTCACCGGCTGCGCCGTGATGTTTTGGCCCGTGTAAAAGTTCCACAGGGTCTTCCCGGTTTTGGCCTCCAGCGCCACAAACTGGCCATTCAATTCGCCGGAAAAAATCAGCCCGCCCGCCGTCGAAAGCAAGCCCCCTCCGAAGCCCATGGAGCCCAATCGCTCCGATTCCCAGCGGAGCTTTCCGGTGGTCAAATCCAGCGCGCGGACGTAGACTTTCCACGAGGCGTCTTTCAGATTGACGTCGCCCGTCGCGCGATACTGAAAGCCTCCCGGACGGAAGGTCTCCGTCGCCTTGTTCGCCATTCCGCAGCCCTCTTGCGCGACGACATAGAACAAGCCCGTATCGGGATTATAGGCCGGAGACATCCAATTCGCCGCGCCGATCGCCGCCGGGCAAACGCGGGTCCCCATCAGCGTCGGCTCGATACCGGGCACGCGGATCGGCCTGCCTTCCGGCGTCAAACCGGTGGCCCAATTCAGTTGCTTCACGAACGGGACGCCGTGCAGGAACTTGCCCGTTTCCCGGTCCAGCAAATAATAGAAACCGTTCCGGTCCGCGTGCGCCATCAGTTTCCGCATCTTGCCCTGATACGGCGCGTCAACGAGTACGGGGATTTCCACCGCGTCCCAGTCCATCGTGTCATGCGGCGTGAACTGGAAATACCATTTCAACTTACCGGTATCCAAATCGAGCGCGACAACGGATTCGGTGTACAGATTGTCGCCCATCCGCACGTCGCCATTGAAATCGGGAGCGGGATTTCCGATTCCCCAATACAGCAGATTCAGTTTGGGATCGTAGCTGCCGGTCAGCCACGTATTCCCGCCGGCCGCCTTCCAGGAATCGCCCGCCCACGTTTCGGAGCCAGGCTCGCCGGGTTTCGGAATGGAATGGAACCTCCACAGACGCTCGCCGGTGATTGCATCGTAGGCGTCCAGGAAACCGTTCAGTCCGTGGTCGCCGGGCGCAATGCCGGCGATGATTTTCCCATTCACGGCGAGCGGCGCG
>CAMDKT010000233.1 GCA_945900935.1 Candidatus Sulfopaludibacter sp. SbA3
CCAAGGCTTTGGCTTGCTCCAAGTGGGACCAACCGGCCCAGCCGAGGACCGGGCTTACATCTGAGTCGCGTTGAAAGAACGGGTAGAGAATGAAACGTTCCTTGGGAACATCCAAGCCACCGCGCAGCCGCCAATAGTCGCTCTTTTGCATGTCTTTGGCGACGTACTTCGGTGGTACTTGGATTTCGACCTTTTCGCCTGCATCTTCGCGACGTTGTAGTTCCCAGACGGCTTCCCACTCCGCGCGTTTTCGCAACCCCGATTCGGTGTAGCGCTGTATCGGAAGGAAGGGCACGGACTCTGGGCTGACGAGGCCGATCACGAACCCATCCAGGGCTTCGATTGGCTCACCATGATAAATTTCCGCCACCGAGAGCCAATCAGGGTCACGGGCCAATGCATCGCGCAATTGAGCGCAAGACACCAGCGTGTGATTCTTCCAAACTGAATTCTGTTCAATGCGATCCAGAAGCCAGGCCTTTAACGCCGACTTTTCCATTTCTTCCCACGGAGGAAGATTCCAGCGGCGCTTGTACTCGGGCCTTTCAATCAGCGCGATGTCACGATTGGACTGAATCACTGCGATTCGGCGCTCCACTAGCTCACGATAGTCGGCAGGCCAGTTCATCGGCAGTTCTTTGATCGGATTCGATTTGTGGCGTTGGAACCAGATCGTCTCTTCCCCCGAACGCGCCAGCACGATCTCGAAAGCACGTTCGCCGAGTTGCAGAGGTGGTACTTGATCGGGAGCGAGCGTGATGTCGTCTTCGATGATGCCGTAGAGCCGATAGCATTGCCAATCCAGTTCCTCTTGGATGGCGATCATGCGGGCGACGTTCTGGGAGGAATGCCCACGAGCAGTATCTAACTCCATGCGTGTCGGCACAGCGATTCCACAAAGCCGCTCCGGTAGTACAGCAGATCGCTCCTCAGCTTCAGCTTGGATTAATTTCGTGATCGAAAGCGGCTTCTCTTCGGGGATTGGAAACTGCTTGAGCTTGGTGCTATCGAAGGCGTAGCGTTCCTCCCACTGGTTCTTGGTGACGCGCGCACCTTCAGTCCCAACGTGATCGCCGCCTTTCGGGAAACAGATCTGCTTGAGCCAAAAGCAAGCCGTCGAGGAGTTCAGTAGCCCGAGCAGTTCCAGATGCTGATCTTCGGTCGCGTCGGGCGGAAGTTTGATCACTGGCGCAGTTTGATTGAATACGTTTCCGCCCCGGTCAAGTACAAAATGGTTGTGTGTGGCGATCTCGCTATAAGCGATACTCATCGGCGGGCTCAGCCGAGAGAGTGTAATCTGATGCCATCCCCACCATGGTCGCCCCTCTTGTAGGAACGTTCGCTGCGAAAATGTCGGCCGCGTCCCAAGCGTGGTTCTGAACCGCCAGAACCATCGCTCGGCTCCGTCTTTAAGGCCCTCGATTCCGTTGCCGCCATAGGGGAAGAAGGCGCTTTCACTGAAGGCACTCCGCCAATCTCGTAAGAGTTCGCCGACAACCAACGATCTGATTTGTGCAGCTGCTACATGTTGTGTAGAAAATGCCGCGGTCGGTGCCTGCAAGACCTCGTCCGCGCCTAGTATCCCGAAGAAGCCAACCTCGCGGATTCTCTTTGTCAGCACGGTGTCGCATGCCTCGTCAAGGGCGACTTTCAATTCGGCAGCACCGCCACCTCCGATGGCCCACGGGTGCAACGAGAAAGTTCCGCGAGCAGCGTCAGCAACACTGACACGTGTCCCTTCAAAGTCCGGCTGGTCGACGTGGTCTGCGATTTCCCGCCAAACTGGAGCATTTGCAGGGTCGACCGGGACACCTGTTTCGCCGCGGATTCCACGAACCGCACGCACAGTGCCACTAACAGGGGGCCTATGTCTAGCGAGCAAAATCGCCGTGGGCGTGCCATGCCCAGGCAAATACACTCCACTGGTGTCAATAACATGGGTAAGATCTCGGTTCTTGAGGTAACTCTCGATGAGTTTCTTGCCAAATGTACGCTTCATGAACGCGTTTGATACGATCATCCCCATCCATCCAGCAGGCGCTTCGTCGAGGGCCTCGCTACGGACAGTTAGATCGAAGAACCGCTCTGTGAATGGAACGCCAAGCTGATACTTGCCGTGACAGGTTGAGAACCTGTGACGATAGGCTTCGCGTAAAACCGAATCGCTCACATTGATATAGGGAGGATTACCGACAACCACGTGATAAGGCTGTCCCAGGAGGCGATTCAGTTCCAAAGCATCTTCGCTGTCGTAGAAGTGTAGCAGTCGATCTTCAAACAACTCTCGGGTGATTCCTCCGCCGCCCACTCGTGAACCGTGCAAGAGGGAATCGCCTGCTGCCAGGTTGAAATGAAATGCAGGGGCATCGGTCAGCCGCCCAATACCACTGGATTCGAGCGCGGCAATCAGGAGGCGGAATCGCGAAATCTCCACCGCGAATGGATTGAGGTCAACGCCGTAAACCGCATCCAAGGCCCGTTGAACCAAGGCGGGCGGGTTGGTCCCAGGCTCCTTGCCTTGCCAAGCCCGGAAGACCCGCGCAAAAGCCGCAAGAACGAAGTGCCCACTTCCACACGAGGGATCTATCATGCGGACCGTCTCAAGGCCGAATGCGTCTAAAGCAGGGGTGAGCGTGCGGTCCAGAATGAAGTCGATGACGAAGCCGGGTGTTTGGCAAAGCGCATACCTCTTGCGGGCGGATTCCGAGAGGTTTTGATACAGATCCCCAAGAAAGCGGGTTCCGTGAGCCGGGTCCGAAAAGTCATGTGTCAGGGCGTTCGAATCGGGGTCCACCTTCTGGAAGAACTCGACGATCTTGGCCGCGCCCTGCGCAGTGGGTTGTAGCGAGTACAGAGGATTGTGATTCTGATCAAATAGCCCGGCGACGCCGGGGAGCTTGGCCACTTCCGCGAAGACATGCAACAGGTAGTCGCGGTCCGTGAGGCTCGGGTCCGGCCGCAGGAAGAGGGTCCGCCGATCCTTGGCAATCGCCAAGCGCTCACCAGGGCCGGAGATCCAGGCGGCCTTGGCATTTCGCTCGTCGAGCCAGCCGTTGTCTTCGAGAAAGCGAACAAATACGCAACCAAGAAGCCAATGCACAGCGGCTTGCGTGATGGCCTCATCGGAGAAGGCGAGGAAGCCTTTTGCCGAACCTTCCGTGCGCTCCGCCCGGACCGCCGCCGCGTGGCGTTCACGGAGTTGTGCTTGGAGGCTGGGCTCGTCTTCGAGGCGGTCCCGGATGGCGGACTCGGTCTCCTTCAGGAGCTTTTGCAGTCCTGAGCGGAGAAGCTTTTCATCGATCATGCTGCTGATCCGCCTTTAGTTTTGCGAAACTCATTGTCCAGCCACTTGGGAGGAATCCAACCCCATTGGGTGGCTCGCGCGGGGATGGCATGGCCGTCGATCATCGGCGAGGCGGCTTGCCGGTCACTGCCCGCGAGAAGCCAGAGACTGTATCCACCAATCGAGTCCGCCAACTCGTCAAGGATGGAGAGCTGACCGTAGCGGGCGAGGAGTCCGGGGTAGATGATCAAAGTGGGCTTGGTGCGGGCGCGCAGTTGATCCGCAACGCTTCGGGCAGCGGTGGCCGCGAGCTTCCTCAGGTTCTCCCAATCGCGCACGGCGTGGCTATTGCCCTCGGGCTTCACAGCGTCAGCGCGCAAGATGACGTCCCAGCGGACGCGTTTCGATTCCGCCTCTTTCCTGAGCGCGGAGATAAACTCCCGTTCGCAGTGAAAAATGTCCATCGGGAAGTGCTTGGCCAGGTTCTTGAGAGCCATTTCGAGGTATTTCAATCTTGGTTCCGTGGCCAGAACAAGATAGCTGGGCGAGCGGTAGGCGGCCTTGAGCCGACGCTCGAATTCGAAGGCTGCTTCGATCTCGCGCGGCTGCTCAATCGGGGGCAGGTATGACGAGGCACCGGGAGAGATGATCGTCGGGTGGTGCTGGAGGTTTGTAGAGGAGGCCAATCCAGTGATGGACGGCGCCACGTAGACGGTACCGGTGAAGTCAGGCTTGAGTCCCAGGCCCGCTTGCTCGACGAGCCGGTGCAGTTCCGGGGGATTCGGCAGAGGCTGGGCTTCCGGGTAGCGGTCGTGAACTCGGCCGCGAAGCTCGTCAGCCGTGATGCGCACAACGCCGGCGAGGGAGGATTGGGCGAGCTTGAGAGCACGGAGCGCATCGAGGTTTCGAGGATAGAGTTCGAGTCGCGGAGAGACGGCGACTTGGCGGTGAGCGGCGGCGATTCGAACGATGCGGTCATCCCGGAGTCCGGGGATGGGAGCGGGAATGGCGCGCAGAGTTTCGAGGACGCGGGCCGGAGATGGTAGCGGATCGGTGGCGGATAGGGCGCGCCCGGCCTCAGAAACCTCGCCAGCGTAATCCAGGGCCTGTTCCGCGAACGGCAACTCTACAGACACACCGTTCCTAACTTCGGTGGGCCGGTGGGCGACAAAAAACGTCCCGTCGTTCCGGCGTTCCTTAAACTGACAGCTATCTGAAGGTTTCTCGGCTTCGATCGCGGCGCGGACGACGGCGGCAGCGCGGCGAGTGGCCAGAGGCTCGGGAGCGTCCGAGCCACGGCTCGCGAGCAGGAACTGAGCAAGCTCGGCAATGTGGGCGACTCCACCTTCCGCCGCGAGGAACTCCGCGATTTCGGTGCGGATCGGCGTAAGTTGCGGGACACTTCGACGCCACCGGTCGCGCGCTTTGGTGATCACTTGGCTGATTTGCGCACGTGCCTTGCCAGTGCGTTCGGCGACTTGCGCCTGTGTCGGATATTGAGGCGCGCCGGTCGCGGCATCACCGAGTTCAAGGAATTCGGTGAGAATCTGCCGGCTGACTTTGCCGGAAGCGCTACGCTCCACAGGGATAAGGAGCGCGGTCAACGCGTCCAAACTGAGCGGCGGGGTTGGTTCGTCGGTCGTGGAGTCGGCTGGCAGGTCCACCGAGGACCGTTCTGGAATTGCGGATTGAGGGAGCTTGGAGCGCAGCTTTCCGACGAGATCCATGATCTCGCGACGGGTCTTGTTTCCAACTCCGCGAAGGTTGGAGAACTTACCGGGCGGCTGGGCAGCGAGTTCCTGAACAGTAAAAATGCCGAGGCGGTCCAGCGTATTCTGCGCGCGTGCGCTGAGTCCGATTTGCGAGAGCAGTGTATCGGGTCGGAGATCCTTCAGCGCCAGCTCTTGGGCATCGGGGTCCGGCATGCGGCTGTCGCTCACCGTCGCGCGATGGAAGATGTTCTGCCAAGCAAGGAACATGTCGGTCGCGTTGTCGAAGCGTTGGCGCGGATTGCGTTGAAAGCAACAGCGGAAGAACTCGTTCAGATCCTGGCGAACCGGTGCGTCGAAGAGATCGGCATCGATTGTAACGTCGGCGTCGATCAGATGGGGTGCGCTTTGGCCATCGCCCCAACGGGGGGTGGTTCCGGTTGCCATTTCGTAGAGGATCACGGCGGCCGAGTAGCGTTCCGCCGCCGTGTCCCAACGGTTGCGGAGTTGAAGGAACGGCTCCAGGTATGGCGGGGTGCCGACACGCACGTTGTCGAGCGGGGCGCTGGAAAGCGAGAAATCGAAGATCTTGAGATGCAGCTTCTTGCCGTATTCTTTGATGCCGATGTTGTCCGGCTTCAAATCGCGATGCGCGACGCCCTTCTCCTCGAGGTACTGCACAACGTGAAGGAGGTCATCGCCGAAGCGACCGAGGAACTCGATGGAGAGTCTCCCAACGGCCTTTAGCTCGCGGGCGAGCGTATCGTCCTTTTGCGCCGAGGGTTCCTTTTTGCGATCCCATTCACCGGCGTACTCCATGAGGAAGCCCTTATGGCCGTTGGGGAAGTTCAGCAGGCCCTTGGCGCTGACGATCAGCTCATGCCGAAGGCTGTCGAGAGTTTGATGCTCCTTTTCGATCCGGTCGCTATCCTTGCTGTCGCGGGCATACTTGAGTACGAGGATTTCATCGCCGCGTTCAACAAGAAGCGCAACCGCGCAAGTGCCGCCGCCAAGGCGTTTCAAGACCCGTAGCCCATTCGGCAATTGCTCTCGAGGTCTGGCTTCGAGCGGATCCGCAAGCTCCTCTTGGGGTGGTGCAGTGAGTTCGTTCTCAGCACGATCAAGGTTGTCCAGAAAGTCTCGGGCGGTTTCGGTGCGAAGTAGGAGATCTGGGGCCGTGGCTTCGCGGACGAGTTCTTGGAGTCCTGAGGTGGCACCGTCGATGGCAGCCCCGAGCGAAAGGCCCTTGTGTTCGGAGAGCGCCTGGTTGAGTTCAGTACCGCTTGTCGCCGGTGGGCGACCGCTGAAAACATGAAACGCCACCGCTCCCAGAGAGAAAACGTCCGCCATGGGATCACGCCCGCGAGGATCGAGGACTGACTCCGGAGCGAGGTAACAGAGCGCCGATTCCTCAGAATACTGACTGGGATGGAGTGTGCTGGACCGCGATGCTGGCGTGCCTGGTGTTGAGCCAGTGGCTAGGACGCGCCCGGCCTGCCAGTTGAACAGGCGCACTTCCGGGCGGTCGGAATCCGGGTTTACGACAAGAATGCTTTTCGGACTAAGCGTCCGATGAACCACGCGGTGGCTATGCGCGTAGCGCACGGCGTCGCCGATCTGCCGAACTAAGCTCAGGCGAATGTCTAGAGGAAGCGTCGCGCCGCGCTGGCGAAGGAAGTGGTCCAGGCGCACTTCGTTGGGCTCCCGCCGAAAGAGGATGGCGGGCCCAAGTTCATGCTCGTTGAAGTCGAGGGCTCGCAGAATGCCGGGGTGATCGAGCGATTCGAGAATTTGAAACTCCTGAAGTGCCGCCCGGCGGACAGCCTCATGCGTGGCTTTGTCTTTCCCTGCGACCGTGTAGAGCCTTACCCGGCGGCTCGCTTTTGTTGTGGGGTGCTCCGCCTGAAAATCCTGGTAGGCGAACAGCGGGTTCTCCTCAATCAGTTCCTTCAGAACGTAATCGCCGACGCGGCGTTGACGCTGTGAGGGGCGGATACCGGATTCTTCAAGAGCTTTGGCAAAGCGACGGGCGGCGCTGATGTCGAGGAACGGTCCGCGTGAGGATTCGTTACCGAAGTATTCGCGCTGAAGGAGCGCGGAGGTAATGCCCGGCTTCTTGTCGCGGGGCTCGCGTTCACAAATCCGCATCTGCTCTGAGTCGGCGAGACGAACGCTAATCCCCGGCGCGGTGAGAAATACCAAGGCCTCGATCCATGGCGCGCGTTCTCCGCGAAACGCCTTCTGCTTAGCCAAGAGCCCCGCGAGCTTGCGTGCCTTGGAGTTCGTCAGGGTGAGTGGGCTGTCCACGGTGATCGTATGGCCGTTTTTATCCCAGTCCCACAAGTGGCGGTTGCCAGTGACAATTCCGCCACGGCTTTTGAGTTCGACGAGGAAGACGCCGGCTTGGGTGACGACAAGCGCGTCGATCTCGTTTACCGAGCCGTCGTCAGCGATGAATTCGAAGTTGGAGTAGATGTAGATCGGGTCGCGATCCGGCAAAATATCGCGCAGGAATTCGAGCGCTTCGCGCTCGTGCGCGTATCGTGATTCGGCGAACTGTTTCCAGCGGCGGGCCGATAGGGGCATAGTGGAAAGGAAGCCATTCGGGACATGGCGATAAGCTTTGATTTTAGTACCTCTCCCCGGCGTCCCGCACAAGCGTTCGTTGAGAAAGCAGGTTGATCAGCGACGACGAATCTGCTGGCCGCCTGGCCCAAACCTATGTACTGCTGCTCCTCCGCTATCGGAGGGTAGGATGTCAGTGCGTATGATCCGTTTGATTCTGGGTAAGTTGGGAAGGGACAGGAATGCGAGCATATCCGTCCAGGTGCTTCCGTTTGGGAGCCCTTCAGAGCGTTCGGCGGGGGGCGCAGCCGAATCGCCGACAACTACGACAGTCCCGCTGTACGGGGAATACGGTCGAATCTTTGCAGGGGTTGAAGGCCAAGACATTGTGATCGAAACAGCCGCCGGCGGAAGGGTGACGAGGACAACGACCGGGAATTGCTCCACGTTGACGCCCCGCTTGCTCAATCGCCATGTCTCGTCGACTTCCAACTCCCATGAACCGGGTACTACACGCTCCTCATCACTAACCCCAGTGGCAAAAGGGTCTAGCCGGTGTTGCCAAAACTCCGTGATGTCTTAAGTCAGCAGGTTGCCGTCGTGAGGAGTTTTGACTACGCAGCCTGGACCGCTGTAAATGTTCGAACTGCGGCAGGACGGTGAAAGACTCGATCCGTTCCGGCATCTCTTCGCCAAGCGTTTGAATCATCTCGAAGGCTCCGTTACCAAGAAAACGGGCAGCTTGCTCCAAATGGTAGATTTTCTCGGGCAGTAGTCCCATCAAACGGGCACACGTGAAATCAGCCGCCACCGGATCATCGGAGAGAACGATCTTATTCAGCGCCCGGCCTGTTCCGTGCAGTGGTCCGTTGCCCTCCATCGCGACAATGCCATCGGCAATCACAAAGTGCGGTCGCATGGTGGAACAGATATCGAGGATGCTCCTCTCGATCCCGTGCCAGTGCAGCACGTTCTTG
>CAMDKT010000234.1 GCA_945900935.1 Candidatus Sulfopaludibacter sp. SbA3
TGCCTGGAAACGAATCACGGGGGACGTGACGATTTCCGCGGATGTCGAGTTCGTGGGGAAGGGCTTGAATGCGCACCGGAAGGCGCTGCTGATGGTGCGGCAGGATTTGACGCCGGGCTCGGTGTACGCCGATGCGACGCTGCATGGAGATGGAACGGCGGCGTTACAGTATCGGGAGAAATTGAATGGGCCGACGGTGAGTCTGCCGTCGACCGTCAAGGGGCCGGTGCGTTTGCAGTTTGAGCGCCGAGGGAATCAGATTCGAGTTGGGTTAGGCAAGCCGGGCGAAGCGCTGGTGTTTACGGAGCCGCGGACCGTGGCTTTCAGCGGGCCTGTTTATGCGGGTTTGGGCATTTGCTCGCATGACGCGAGCGTGTTGGAGACGGCGGTATTTTCGAATGTGCGGATCGTGCAGACGCCGCAGTACCGCAGCAAGATCACGATCTACGATTTTGCGACGAAGGCCACGCGGACAGTGCATGAAACCGACGGGGTGACGGAGGCGCCGAACTGGTCGCGCGACGGGAAGTATTTGCTGGTGAATACGGGGGGCGATTTGTACCGGCTGCCTGTGGGCGGCGGGAAGCTCGAGAAGATTGAGTTGGAGGGGCCGGGGTATCGCGCCAACAACGATCATGACTTGTCGCGGGATGGGAAAAAGCTGGCGTTCTCGGCATCGAGCGCGGCTTCCCGGCAGTCGCAGGTCTACGTGGCCGACGCAGATGGAAAGAACGTGAAGCTGTTGACGCCGGCGGCGCCGAGTTATTTCCATGGCTGGTCGCCGGATGGGCAATGGCTGGCGTTCGTGGGGCAGCGCGGGGGCAAGTATGAACTGTTCCGCGTGCCCGTTGGGGGCGGGCCGGAGGAGCGGTTGACGTCGAAGGGCGCCTACGATGATGGGCCGGAGTACTCGCCGGATGGGAAGTGGATTTATTTCAATTCGAATCGATCAGGCGGATGGGATTTATGGCGCATTCCGGCGGCGGGCGGCGGGGCTCGTGATGCCCTTGCGGAGCGGATTACATCCGACGACGGCGAGGACTGGTTCCCGCATATTTCGCCGGATGGGAAAAAGATGGTCTTTTTGTCGTTCCCAAAGGGCACCGAAGGGCATAACGGAAAGATGCCGGGGATGACGCTGCGGTTGTTGCCGCAGCCGGGCAAGAAAATCAAGGCCGCGAAACCGGCGACGCTGTTGACGTTTTTTGGCGGGCAGGGGACGATTAACGTGAATTCGTGGTCGCCCGATTCCAGGCAGTTCGCTTTTGTTATTTATGAACCGGTTGAGGCACGGTAAAATACGCATGATGGTATTCGTCCTATTTTTCATTGCCGCGTTCGGATTGCTGGGCCAAACGTTCGCCGATTCGCAGGCGTTTTTGCGGCAGTATTGCGAGAAGTGTCACCAGGACAAAGCGCCGGCCGGCGGGTTCCGGTTGAGCCGCATTACGACAGAGGAGAGCTTGGCAACGGACGCGGCGAAGTGGCTGTCATTGACCAACCGCGTGAAGAATGGCGAGATGCCGCCGAAGGGGGCTCCGGTGCCGCCGATCGAGGCACGGGAGGCCTTTGGAAACTGGGTAGGGACTGCTGTTCACGAGAAGGCCTGCGCGGCGGGCATCGTGCCCGGAAGCGCTTTGATTCGGCGTCTGAACCGCGATGAGTACGCGGCCACGGTGCGCGACTTGCTCGATATGCATATGGACATCGCGCGGACGCTGCCGATGGATGGCGCTGGCGGCGAGGGGTTCGACAACGCCGCGGAAACGCTGTTCCTTTCACCGCTGCATACGGAAAAATATCTGGAGTTAGCCAAATTTGCGACGGACTTCGCGGCGAAGGAATTTAAGTCCCATGCGCGGATTTTCGTCGCCAAACCGGGGCCGGGCGTTACGCCGGAACAAGCGGCGCGGACGATCTTGAACGTGTTTCTGCCGCGGGCGTTTCGACGGCCGGTAACGGAGGCGGAGGTTGCGCCGTATTTAGAACTGTTCCGCGCGGCGCAGAAGCAGAAGGAGCCGTTCGAGGCGTCGGTCCTGTTTGCGTTGCGTGGCGCGCTGGTCTCGCCGAATTTTCTATTTCGCGTAGAGTCGGCGAATACGGGCACGGCGGCGCGGCCGCTGAACCAGTACGCGCTGGCGAGCCGGTTGTCGTACTTCCTCTGGGGCTCCATGCCGGATGAGTTGTTGACCGACCTGGCGGCGAAGGGCAAGCTGCAGGATCCGGAAGTGTTGAAGCAGATGGTGAAGATTTTGCTGCGAAACGACCGCTCGATGGGGTTCGCCGAACGGTTCACCGAGCAGTGGCTGCATACGCGGGATTTGGGCGGGGACAAGGCGCCGGATGCGAAGCTGTTCGCCGATTTGGCGAAGGATGAAGACCTGCGATCGGACATACGGTATCAGCCGATCATGTTCTTCCGCGAAGTGTTTTTGCAGAATTTGTCGCTCGAGTATTTCCTGGATTCGAAGCACACGATCGGGACGCGGAAATTGGAGCGGCATTTTGGATTGAAGCTGGAGTTGCGGCCAAATCAGACGTCGCAGCCGCACTGGGTGCCGTTGCCGGAAAAGAGTAACCGGGGCGGGTTGTTGGGGATGCCGGCGGTGCTCAGCGTTTCATCGTATCCGTATCGAACGAGCCCGGTGTTGCGGGGGGCTTGGATACTGGAATCGATGCTGGGAACGCCGCCGCCGCCGCCGCCGGCGAACGTACCGGCGTTGGAGGAACACCGCGAAGGTACCGCGCCGAAGACGGTGCGGGAGCGGTTGGCGCAACACCGTAACGACCCGGTTTGCGCGAGTTGCCATAGCCGGATTGACCCGTTTGGATTTGCGTTGGAGAACTACGACGTGACGGGGAAGTGGCGCGCAGAGGAAGGCGGCAAGGCGATCGACGCGTCGGCGGAGTTGCTTGACGGGACGAAGTTCGCTGGACCGGAAGGCTTGCGGCAGGTGCTGCTGGACCGCAAGGATCTGTTTGTGCGGCACTTGACGAACAAGTTGCTGGGTTACGCGTTGGGCCGCGGGTTGACGCTGCAGGATTCGTGCACGGTGGATGCAATCGTCACGAAATTGAAGGACAATGGCTACAGTGCGCGCCTGTTGCTGGAAGAAATTGTGACCAGCGCGCCGTTTCGAAATCAAGCCGGGATGCCGGCGCCGAAGGAGCTCGTGAAGCGATGAAAACCGGTCTTTCCCGTCGCGTGATGTTACGAGGCGCTGGTGTTGGTTTGGGGTTGCCGTGGCTGGAAGCCATGGCGGCGACGGGCGCGAAGCCGCCGGTGCGGATGGCCGCGTTGTACATGCCCAACGGCGTGAACGTGGATCATTGGACGCCGAAGGGGACGGGGCGGGATTTTGAGCTTTCGAAGACGCTGTCGCCGTTGGCGGCGGTGAAAGACAAGCTCGTGGTGATGAGCAATCTTTGGAACGCGAACTCGATCGGCGGCGATGGCCACTACGTAAAAGAAGCCGCGATTCTAACTTGCGTGACGATCAAAAAGACGCCGGGCGCCGATATCGGGAATGGCGTTTCGGTGGATCAAATGGCGGCGCGGAAGTCGGGAATCGAGACGCCGCTGCCGTCGCTCGAACTGGGCGTGACGCCGGTGGCGATTGGCGTGGACGCGGTGGTTGGTTACACGCGGGTTTATGGATCGCACATAGCGTGGAGCGACGCGACGACGCCGCTGGCGCGGGAGATCAATCCGCGATCGGCGTATGAGCGGCTGTTCCGGGCGGCGTCCGGGCAATCGGACATCGCGGGCAAGATGGACACGCTGCTGCTGGACCGTGTGCTAGGCGACGCGAACCGTTTGCGGGGCCAATTGGGCACGGCGGACAAGATTCGAGTCGACGAGTATATGTCGCTGATGCGGGCGCTGGAGCAGCGCGTGCAGCGGGCGTCGGCGGGCACGCAGCGGACGTGGAAGGCGCGTGTGCCGATGGACTCGAAGGCCATTCCGCCGGAGAAGCCGGCCGATCACGCCGAGCATGTGCGGCTGATGATGGACATGATCGCGACGGCGTTCCAGACGGATACGACGCGCGTGGCGACGTTCATGTTTGGCAACGCGGTGAGCAACGTGAGCTTCCGGTTCCTGGAAGGCGTGAGCGCGGGGCATCACGACGTGTCGCATCACGCGAAGGAAGCCGATAAGCTGCGGCAGTATCAGTTAGTCAATCAGTGGCATGTGGCGCAGTACGCTTATCTACTGGAGCGGCTGGCTGGGATGCGGGAGGGCGAATCGACGGTGCTGGACAACTCGATGGTCCTGTTTGCATCGGCGTTGAGCGACGGTAACAGCCATAATCCGCATAAGCTGCCGTTGTTGCTGGGCGGGCGCGGCGGTGGTCGGATTGATAGCGGGCAGCATTTGGTTTATTCCGAAGACAGCCCGTTGGCGAATTTGTATGTTTCGATGCTGGACGCCTTTGGCGCGCCGGTGGAACGGTTTGCCGATAGCACGGGGCCGTTGGCGGGCTTGCTCAAGGGGGGATAATTCTAATGCGGATTTTGCTGCTGTTTTGCAGTGTCGCGCTTTTCGGGGCCGATCTGACCGGGATTTGGGTGGGGCAGATTCCGACGCGGAATGGGGAGACGGTCGATATCGCGTTTCAGTTCACGCAGACGGGGACGCGGCTGAGCGGGAAGCTGTACGGCGACTACAAGAGCAGCCCGATTGTGGAAGGGATTGTGGCGGGGGAGTTGGTCACTTTCGTCGTGTTGGCGGAGGAGCAGGCGGGGAACCAGATCAACGATTCGCGGCTGCGGTTTACGGGGAGTCTGAAGAGCGGGGAAGTGGAGTTGACGCGGGAGCGGGAGAGTTCGTTGAACGCGGGGAACAAGGGGACGTCGCAGACGAGGCCGGGGCAGGGTCAGACGCAGACGTTTCGATTGAAGCGTCTGGCATAATTGGCTGTTATGCGCATTGCGATTATTGGCTTGGGTTTCATGGGCAGCACCCATTTGAAGGGGCTGCAGACGGTGACGGGGGCGACGCTGACGGCGGTGGCCGAAGTGGACCCGGTGAAGCGTTCCGGCGATATGAGCGGCATCCAGGGCAACCTGGGCGGGCCGGGGGAGAAGTTTGATTTTTCGACCGTCGCGCAGTACGCGGATGCTGCTGAGGCGTTTGGCGATCCGAACGTCGATGCCGTTGATATTTGTTTGCCGACGCATTTGCATAAGCCTTTAACGTTGGCGGCGTTGCGGGCAGGGAAGCATGTGTTGGTGGAGAAGCCGATGGGGCTGCATTTGGCCGAGTGCGAAGAGATGATCGCGGCGGCGGAGGGGGCGGGGAAGATATTGATGGCCGCGCAGGTGTTGCGATTTTTCCCGGCGTATACGGCGTTGAAGCGGGTATTGGACAGCGGCGAATTGGGGCCAGTGCGGACGGCGCTGTTCCGGCGGCGGTGCGCGGCGCCGGCGTGGAGCCAGTGGTTGAAGCAGGCGGATAAGAGCGGCGGCGGCGTGTTTGATCTGTTGATTCACGATGTGGATATTGCTTGTTTCCTGTTTGGAAAGCCGCGGGCGGTTTCGGCTACGGGCTATGAGAATCTGGGTGCCGGTATTGATATGCTGACGGCGCAGTTGCACTACGACCACATACCGTCGGTGACGATCAGCGGCGGGTGGCATCATCCGAAGGCGTATCCATTTTCGATGGAATACACGGTGTCGGCGGAGGGTGGAACGATTGATTATTCGACCGATAATCGGCCGCCGGCGCTTTATGACGCGGCGGGGGAAGTGACCGCGTTGGCGCTGGATGAAGCGGATGGGTACGCGGCGGAGATACAGTATTTTGCCGATTGCGTGAACGCGGGGAAACAACCGGAGATGTGCATGCCGCGGGATTCGGCGCAGAGTGTGCATGTGGCGCTTTGCATGAATGAATCGCGGGCGCACGGCGGGGCTGTGGTGGACTGCTAATCGCGCTTATTCGGGTGTTTTTTCATGGCGGCGTGGATTCCAATCGTGATCCAAGCCGCAGACGAGGAAGGCCACATCGATATTGGCGGCGAGCGGTTGGCGCTCGACGACGGCGATGTTGAGGGCTGGACGGGGTGGCAATGGCCGTCAAACAAGCGGAACTAAACAATGGCTGGCAAACCAATAGGATAGCAGGGGCGCAATGGGCGTCCGCGTCTGCGATAATTTTCTTATGCTTACTCGGAGCGCCGGAGTTGACGGGTCTGGCCTTGCGCGCGCGGTGACGAAGCCGTTGGACCGGGCGACGTTGATTGAAGCGCTGCGGATTATGCGGATGTCACGGCGGATCGATGACCGTGAGGTTTTGCTGAAGCGGCAGAACCGGATATTTTTTCAGGTTTCCGCGGCGGGGCACGAGGCGATACAGACGGCGGCGGGGCTTTATCTGCGGCCTGGATTCGATTGGTTCTACACCTATTACCGCGACCGCGCGTTGGCGCTGGCCTGCGGTATTACGCCGCGGATGATGTTTCTGCAGGCGGTGGGAGCGGGTGAAGATACGCAGTCGGGCGGCCGGCAGATGCCGTCGCATTGGTCGTCGCGGGAGTTGCACGTGGTGACGGGTTCGTCGCCGACGGGTTCTCAATATGTACAGGCGATTGGCTGCGCGCACGCGGGGCGATTGCTGCATCCGGAGTCGGACGAAGTGACGCTGGTTACGTCCGGCGAAGGGGCGACGAGCGAGGGCGAATTCTGGGAAGCGATCAACGCGGCTTGCCTGGAAAAGCTGCCGATTATTTTCCTGATTGAAGACAACGGATTTGCGATCTCGGTGCCGGTTGAATACCAGACGCCTGGGGGGAGCATCTCGAAGCTTTTGTCGGGGTTTCCGAGCTTGTTGCGGTTGGAGGTGAACGGGTCGGACTTTGTGGCGTCGTGGAAGGCGATGGAGGAAGCGGCGGCGCACTGCCGGGCTGGAATTGGCCCGGCGCTGGTCCATGCGCATTGCACTCGTCCGTATTCGCATTCGTTGAGCGATGACGAGCGGAATTACAAGACGGAAGCCGAGCGGGCTGAGGAAGCGCTGCGCGATCCTTTGGCGCTGTACCCGGCGTGGCTGAAGGAGAATGGCATTTTGGATGAGGCCGAAATCGCTTTCCTATTCGGCGAAATTGACCGGGAGTTGGACGCCCAGACGGAGTACGCGCTGCAGGCGGCGCCGCCGGATTTGGGAACGGCGATGCGGTTTCTTTATTCGCCGGTAGTGGATCCGGCATCGCCGCGGTTTGAATCGGAACCGCAATTTTCCGGCGATCCGCGGACGATGGTGGATTCGATCAACACGACGCTGGCGGAGGAGATGGCGCGGGATCCGCGTGTGGTTGTGTTTGGCCAGGATGTGGCGGATTGTTCGCGGGACGGGAATCTGGCGGAGGTTAAGGGGAAAGGCGGCGTTTTTAAGGCGACGCTGGGATTGCAGCGGCAGTTCGGAAGCGAACGCTGTTTCAACACGCCGATCGCCGAGGCGTGCATTGCGGGGCGCGCGATCGGCATGTCGACACGGGGGATGAAGCCCGTGGCGGAGATTCAATTTTTCGATTACATCTGGCCGGCGATGATGCAGATTCGCGATGAGATGGCCAATATTCGCTGGCGCTCGAATAATGGATTCTCGTGTCCGGCGGTGTTGCGGGTGCCGATTGGCGGTTATTTGACGGGCGGCTCGATTTACCACAGCCAATGCGGGGAAGTGGTTTTTACGCATATTCCTGGGTTGCGGGTGGTGTTTCCGTCGAATGCGTTGGACGCGGTTGGCCTGTTGCGGACGGCGATTCGCAGTGACGATCCGGTGCTGTTTCTGGAGCATAAGAAGTTGTACCGGGAGGCGTATAACCGGTCACCGCATCCGGGACCGGATTTCACGATTCCGTTTGGGAAGGCGAGGGTGGCCAAGAGCGGGGAGAGCTTGACGATTGTCACTTATGGCGCGTTGGTGCAGAAGTCGTTATTGGCGGCGCAGCAGATTGAATCCCGGTTAGCGGGGATTTCGGTTGAGGTATTGGATTTGCGGACGTTGTCGCCGTATGATTGGGACGCGATTGCGGCGTCGGTGCGGAAGACGAGTCGAGTGATTGTGGCCTATGAGGACACGCTGAGTTGGGGGTACGGGGCGGAGTTGGCGGCGCGGATTGCCGATGAGTTGTTCGAGCATTTGGATGCGCCGGTGAAGCGGGTGGCGGCGAAGGATACCTGGGTGGCTTATAGCCCGGTTTTGGAGGACCACATTTTGCCGCAGGTGGGTGATTTGATTGAAGCGGGGTTGCATTTGTTGGCTTATTGACGCGCCTGGGGCCTACCCGAAGTTGTAGACCCACTTCGGGTAGGCGAGCGGAGGCCTGCTGGATATTCAGTTGTCACAGATCGATTCCGGATTGCCGACGATGGTTTTCCAAGATCGGGTTTGCGGAGGGAAGACCGCTCCCTGACGGTCGGATGCCAGGATAAGCCTGGCTGATCTTGTGAATTGAAAGGAGTTCACCATGTAAATTGCCTGTTCAACATGTAGCCGAGCGAGCGGGAGTTCCAG
>CAMDKT010000235.1 GCA_945900935.1 Candidatus Sulfopaludibacter sp. SbA3
CATCGACTACGACAACGACGGCGACCTCGACATCTTGCTCCTCCAGGGCCACCCCGCCGCCGGCTCGAACAAACTCCTCCGCAACGACGACGGCCAATTCACAGATACGACCAAACAAGCCGGCCTCGAACTCACCAACTACGGCATGGGCGCCGCCACCGCTGACTTCAACAACGACGGCTTCACCGATCTCCTCATCACTGCCTTCAACGGCAATCATCTCTACCGCAACAATGGCAACGCCACTTTCACCGATATCACCCCGGATTCAATCAAACTCCCCAACCAATGGTCCACCAGCGCCAGCTTCTTCGACTACGACAACGATGGCTGGCAGGACTTAGTAATACTGAATTACATCGATTATCAATTCTCTATCAACAAAAAGTGTCAATCCCCCACCGGCGAACCCGATTACTGTACCCCTCGCGCCTACCGCTCCATTTCTTCCCACTTATTCCATAACGACAAAGGCCGCTTCACTGACGTAACCGCCAAATCCGGCTTCGACAGAGCCGCCGGACCCGCGCTCGGCGTTGTCGCCTTCGACGCCAACAACGACGGCTTCCTCGACCTCTTCGTCGCCAATGACTCCGCCGCCAACCACCTCTGGATCAATAACAAAAACGGTGCTTTTTCAGAACAAGCTCTCCAATCCGGCGTTGCCTACAGCGAGAACGGATTAGCCAAAGCAGGCATGGGAGTAGCGTTAGGCGACTACGATAACGACGGCGACGAAGACATTCTCGTTCTCAACCTCATGCGTGAAGGCGCGACATTATTCGCTAATAACGGCCGCGGCGACTTCACCGACGTCTCCGCCAAAACACAAATCCATAACTTGACTTATCTCTTCACCGGCTTCGGCGCGGGCTGGCTCGACATTGATCGCGACGGCTATCTCGACCTATTCCTCGCCAACGGCGCAGTCACTCGCCGCGAAGATAACCGCGGCTTCCAGGAAAGAAATCTGTTACTCCGCCAATCTAACAACCGCCTCGAAAACATCGCGATCCCCGACCTCGAAAAACAAGCCATCCACCGCGCCGCCGCCTTCGGCGACATCGACAACGATGGCGATACCGACATCGTCATCAACGTCAACAACGGCAAAGCCATCCTCCTGAAAAATACCGCGCCCGCCAAAAACTGGATCACCGTCGCCGCCCCCCAAGGCTCCCGTGTTGAACTGAAATCCACCGGCCTGCCGAAACAAATTCGCTACGCCCGCACCGATTCCAGTTACCTGGCCGCGAATGATCCCCGCGTCCACTTCGCCGCCGGAACCGCCATCGAATCCCTGACAATAACCCCCCCGGGCCGACCCCCGCAGTCCTACGGCCCGGCTCAAGTCAAACGCAACGCTCTCTTCCGCCCTTAGTAGCGGCTGAACCAGCCAACGAAAAACCTGTAGAACATTCCCGGGTAAGGCCTATGCCGGACCGCTGGGGGCACACCCGGCAGACACTATGGCGGCGGACCCTGTTTTGTAGACGAGTGTGGTGATTACTTAGGGTTGGTTGGCGGGCAGCGCGGGAGTGGCTGTAGACTCTAAGAAGTCAAATGTCGAAATCCACTCTCCTCCTGCTCTCCGTTACCGCCGCGGCGCTGTCCGCCGCCGGACCCGCTATGCAATGCGACGCGCTGGCCGCCAAAGCGTTTGGCAAAGACGTAAAAATCGATTCCGCGACGCGCGTGGCGGCCAAAGAGAACCTGCCGGAGCACTGCGATGTGCGCGGCGTGATCTGGCCGGAGGCGCGCTTTGTCATCAAGCTGCCCGCCGTTTGGAATGACCGATTCCAAATGGTTGGCAATGGCGGCACGGCGGGGGTGTTGAGCATGGGCGCGGTGGACGCGGCGCTGCGCAAAGGGTTTGCGACGGCATCCACCGATACGGGGCACGACGCGGCCAAGGAGCCGCTGGCGACGTTCGCTTATGTCACGCCGGAGAACCCGAACGGGCGGCGGAAACTGCTGGATTTCGCCTATCTCGCGGTGCATGAGACCGCAGTGCTTTCCAAACAGGTGATTCAGGCTTACTACGGGAGCGGGGCGCGTTATTCCTACTGGGTGGGCTGCTCGACGGGTGGACGGCAGGGGATGCAGGAGGCGCAGCGGTATCCGGAAGACTTTGACGGACTGGTGATCGGCGCGCCGGGGCTGTTTTTGACTGGCAATGTGATGCGGCGGATCTGGGTGGGGCAATCGCAGATGGGCGAAGGGGCGCTGCCCGTGGAGAAGCTTCCGCTGCTGAACAAGCGCGTTTATGAAAAATGCGACGCGACTGATGGGCTCGTCGACGGCGTGATCGACGATCCGCGGCGTTGCGACTTTCAGCCGGTGCGCGATCTGCCTAAATGTAGCGGTGGAGATACGGCGGAGTGCTTCACCGCTCCGCAGATTGCCGGACTCGCTAAGATCTATGGCGGGGTTCGGAACAGCAAAGGGAAATTGCTGTTTCCGGGTGAGCCGGTTGGGAGTGAGGCGGTGTGGGCGGAGAACCTGGTTGGCCCGAGCAAGGTGGTGCTGCCTCGGGCGGAGAGCCAGATGAAGTTTTACGCGCTCGATCCGCCGCCGGGCCCATCGTGGAGTTATACGTCGTTCCACTTCGACAAAGATCCGGCGCGAACGGCGAAGGCGGGGAAGGATGTGAATCCGCTGAACCCCGATCTGGCTCCGCTGAAAAAGCGCGGAGGGAAGATTATTCAGTATTCGGGATGGGCCGATCAGCAAGTGAATCCGCTTCCCGGGATTACGTATTATGAGACCGTCAACAAGCGGATGGGCGAAGCGGCGACGCGGGATTGTTATCGGCTATTTATGGTGCCGGGAATGTTCCATTGCGGCGGTGGACCGGGCTGCGGCAGTGTCGACTGGCTGGCGGCGTTGATGGATTGGGTGGAGAAGGGTGCCGCGCCCGCGCAGCTTACGGGAGCGCATCTGGAGAAGGGACTGCCGACACGGACGCGGCCGTTGTGCCCGTATCCCCAAGTGGCGCGTTACAAGGGGACGGGGAGCACGGACGAGGCGCTGAACTTCGAGTGCCGGCAGTTGCAAGTCAGCCTGACGCCACAATAGACACGCCGAACATTCCGGCAGTGAAACCGCCATCCGCGCCGCCGCGCCCGCTACCCTCTCAAAGAGTGGCAAAACAGAGAAACGGATCGCTTGCGGGCTCCTGCTGCTGACCCTCCTGCTCTACGCATAGACCGCCGGCTTCCAATTCGTCAACTTCGACGACCCCATCGTTCTCACCGAAAACGCGCATGTCCGCGCCGGCCTCACGCTGGACATCGCCGCCGGCGCATTCCGCGTCCTCTTCCAGAAGCGATAGAATACCGAAGTGCAACGCAGAGAATTCCTTGCCGCCGCCGCCGCCGCCATTCCGGCCGCCGCCGCCACCCCCATCCCGATTATCGACACCCACATCCACCTCTTTGATCCGCGCCGTCCGCAGGGCATCCCCTGGCCGCCCAAGGACAACGCCATCATGTACAAGCCGGCCCTGCCGGACCGCTATCGCGCGCTGACAAAGGCGCTCGGCATCACCGGCGCAATCGAAGTCGAATGCAGCCCCTGGCTCGAAGATAACCAGTGGGTGCTCGACGTTGCCGCCAAGGATACGATCGTCGTCGGCATGATCGGCAACCTCGAACCCGGCAAACCCGATTTCGACAAACAACTCGACCGCTTCGCAAAAAATTCCCTCTTCCGCGGCATTCGCTACGGCTACCTCTGGGATCGCAACATCCGCGCCGAACTGAAAAATCCTGCCTTCATCGCCGGATTGAAACGCCTCGCCGCCGGCGGCTACACGCTCGATTCGGCCAACCCCACCGTCGCCCTGCTCGAAGACCTCATCGAAGTCGGCGACAAAGTGCCTAACCTGAAAATCGTCATCGACCATCTGCCGAAAATCGCCATTCCCGCTGACGCCAAAGGCCGCGCCGCCTATGACGCGGCTATCCGCACCCTCGCCGCGCGACCCAATGTCTACGTGAAAGTCTCCGCCGTTCTCACCAAAATCGGTGACCGCGTGCCTTACGAGCTAGCGCCCTACAAGCCCAAGCTCGACGCCCTCTACGCCGCCTTCGGTCCCGATCGCCTGCTCTATGGCAGTGACTGGCCTAACAGCGACCCGCTCGGCAACTACGCGCAAGTTCTTCAAGTCGTCCGTGACTACTTTGAAGCCAAAGGCCCCGCCGTCGCTGAAAAATACTTCTGGAAGAATTCCATCGCGGCCTATGGATGGGTCCACCGGGAAAAGGGACAGCCGGGGAAGTAATCAGGTATTCTGTTAGTTATGAGACTCCAGCTCTTCTCAATAGCATTGCTCGCTGTAATAGCACTCCCCTTAACGGCCGCCGATGGCGACACCAAGATTCGTGTCCGCTCCGGCCCCCGAGGCGCAGGCGTCTTCATCGACGGCAAATACATCGGCCCCGCCGGCCGCTTCTCGGTTCCTGAGAAGTACATAATCGAGCCGGGCTCGCACGAGATCACGCTGAAGGATCCCCGTTATGAGGACTTCAGCACTAAGCTCGACTTCAAAGCCGGCGAGACCACCAAGCTCTCGGCGAAGCTGAAGAAGAAGGAAGCCCCGAAGGGTCCGTTCGGTCGGCTGCGCTTGAAGGGCGGGGAATCGGAATCGTTCTGGTCGGTTGCCGCCGGCGACATTGGCGCCATCTATCTCAACGGCGTGTTCATGGGCCACGTCGACGAATTGAACGACGTTGGCGGCGGCCTGCTCGTTGCCGCCGGGACCTATGAGCTGAAAGTCGTCTCGCAGATTTACGGCGAATTCGCCAAGACCGTTACCATCGAGGCGGGTAAAGTGAATAGCGTTGTTTACGGCGGCAAGAAGGAGCAGTAGGCTCTCCGCCCTTCACTTAGTCACGCCAAGCAAAGTGGGACAGGCCTCCTGGCCTGTCCTCTTCCCAACGTGCCATGCCCAGCGGCCCTCCGCTGATCGCCAAGTGACGAGTATTGCTTCTACCGCGGAAAAGGAGCAATAGCCCGCACCCGCCTACTCCGGCAACCCAACCTTCTTGCGAAGCGCCGCCAACCGCGGATCGCCTCCAAGCAATTCGAACTCCGGACTATTGAGCTTCCGGCCAATGGGGATTGGCCCGACCACGGCGGCCCGATCCAGAGCTTCAAAGGTTCGATCTTTATCCCCCAGGCATGCGAAGATGGCGGCCTGATTGAATGGGTTTAACCCACTGCCCGCCGCAATTTGCTCCGCTTCCTCGCGGCGGCCACTCCTCGCGTAACCGCACCCAGGTTCGCCCCGTTTCGGGGAATCCGCAGGGAGCCCTTCGCGGAACGCGGGTTCAACGAGCTGAATGGCTTCATCGAACTTCCCGATTAAGGTATTCCGCCCTCCGGTCAAGCAGTGCCGCGTCCCTGGCATTCCGACCGGACTTGGCAGTCTGCGCCAAGTACATCCGCGAGGCCCGCTCAAGGAATGCCGAACGGTTTCCGCCATTGCTGTCAATCTCTTCCAATAGTGCTTGCGGAAGTGTGATTGACGTCTTGACTCTCATACCGTCACTATACCGTCGCTCATCCCAGCGCCGCCCCTGCTGCCCGCGATTCACGAAATCCTGAATCTCAGGCAATAGCGGCAAGCCCATTTCGCTCGACCAGAGAAAGCAGTTTGAGCGACGCGCCGGCGGGCTTCTTTTGTCCGCGTTCCCACTGGCTGACAGAATCCTTCGTCACGTTCAAGTAATGGGCGAACACTGTTTGGCTAACCGCCTCACGCTCGCGCAGCGCACGGATTTCCTCACCGGTGAAGGCATGAACCGGCGTCAGGCACGATTCATCGAAACGGCGCATCGTCTGCCTGTCGATTACGCCGCTCTCGTATAGGTCGCGCGCGGTCTGATGTATCGCGGCCTTTATGCCGCTCTTGTATATCTTAGTCCTGGGCATCGTTTTTTACCTCTACAGAATTGCCATTGGCGATGAGACGTTCCATCTGTGCGCCGGAACTCCCAAACAGCACTTTGGCAAGCGCTTTGAAATCCCTTTCGTCACTCCGGTCGATATTGTCCCGCTCATTCTTCGCGAATCCATAAACGAAGAAAGCTCGCTCGCCTCGCCGGAACAGCACAATCGCCCTGTATCCGCCGGATTTGCCTTCGTTCAACCGTGCGATTCGCTGTTTGATCACGCCGCCGCCGTAGTCGGTATCGATTTTTCCGTTCTCGGCATCCATCGCTGCCTCGCGCAGCGACTTGTCACTGATACGCTCATTGCGTGCGAACCGGACAAACCATTTGCTTTTGAAAACCCGCATTGGCATTATTCGTTCCTGCGGTTCGAACTTCCAATATATAGAACTCTGTTCTACATTTCAACCCCACCCTCGAAAGGTACCATGAATCGAAGCACAGTGCCGTCATCGCTCGTAGACCTCGCTTCGGTGCCGAATCCGCGTCACTTCCACCAACAATTTCCTGTCGTTTACTGTGTAGATGACACGGTAGTAGTCGGCTCGAATCCGTCACCGCCCCGCAGCATCCCCCCGGACGCGGATTCCCTTCAAGTTTTCCAGTTGACTAATCATCCGCCCGATCATCGGACTGGGCAGCTTCCCCAATTCTCGCTCAGCACTCGACGCCAGTGCGACGCTGTTTCTAGTCACGCAACTTTCCGCTGGCAATCAAGCGGCTCTTCACCTTGTCCAGCGGAATTCGCTTTTCAAGCCGTCGTGACCGGGAGACCAGCACGTCCTGGATATCCTCCCATAGGGCGCTGTGCTTCTTGAGGTCGATCACCGCCGCTGTCTTTCGGCCCTTCGCGTCAGTAATGAACTGAATTCCAGTCACGCCCCTTGCCTCCTTCGGTCCTAGCCAAGCTGCGGCCTATCAACACAATAGCGGAACCCTGCGTGCTTCTCGCTCCCCAAAAAGTCCCGCCCCAAAATCTGTCGAGCCCGTCATTTCGCGCGAAAAGCGCAAAAGCCGGTCACAACATCTCCCACCCGGCCGCCGACTCAAGCCGATTGGATCAGAAGGTGAAAAGAGAAGGAGGCCACACCCATGAATATCACCTTGCTTCCCCATCAAGAGAAAGTCGTTGAGGCCGCAATCAACGCTGGAGTGATTCACTCGGTCGAAGAATGGATCGACTCAGCCATCGCCTATGTGCCAAACGCAATCCTGGCAGGTTCCTCCGCCGCGAAAGCAACCAATCTCGTCGAGCTTTTCGATCCCGTCCGGGGGTTGCTGAGCGACAACGAAATTGAGTTCATGTTCGGCCGTGATCCGTCGCCCGGCCGCCCTGTAGATCTCACATGAGCGGATTTCTTCTTGACACCAACTTACCTTCAGAATCCTTGCGGCCAATCCCGGATACCAAAGTTGCCGCCTAGCTAATGCGCCAAGCCAGGGACTCCCAGTTTTTGAGCGCGGTGACGATGGGAGAGCTTCGAAAAGGCGTAACGCTTCTCCCCCAAAGCGCACGGCGCACGCAGTTGGAGCAATCGATTGAGACGCTGGTATCTTCCTGTAACCCAATCCATCGCGGAGCGTTGGGGCGTCATGGATGGCACACGGCAACTTGCCGACAGACCTCTCGGCGTCGCTGACGGCATGATTGCCGCCACTGCATGGGAACACGGACTTATTCTGGTCACCCGAAACGTCCGGGATTTCGAAGGCCTCGGTGTGACGCTTTTGAATCCTTGGGAGGATCCGTTGGAGTAACATCCGCCAGTCGAACCGTATCCTCGACGCCTCAAGTCGCCGAGCAACCGCAAAACCGCTCCGGCCCACCCGTCGTTGCCGCCAATTTGCCGCCTAGCCGAAAAATGTCTCCGCGCTTCGCGCGGTCAGTGAACAGCGCATCAGCACCCAGCGATCAGCGCTTCAGTGCTCAGCGTATGGGAGACGAACACACCACCCGGAACCCGACATAGTTGTAGCGGTCGACAAGATGGTTCCCGACGCGGTAGTCGACGCGCGCGTAGTCGGAATAGACGTCCCACGCACCGCCGCGCAACACGCGAGACTCCCGTCCCTCAACTTCGTCCGAACACCACTCCCACACATTCCCGCTCAGATCCATCACCCCCTCCGCTGACGCGCCCAATGGATACATCCCCACCGCGCTCGTCCGCCCTAACCAAACGACCAGTCCCAAGGCCGTCATCACCCGTGGCCCGAGTAAAATGGCACCAAACGCCACCCCGACAGCGTTAAAACAGGTTCCGGCGAACGACGGCCGCTGCAACGCGGTCAACACGAAAAGCAAGCCCGTCGCCGCCGCCAGTTGTCGCCTCGTCTCTGCTCCTTGTTCCATCTTCCGCGCTACCGTACGAAAGCTCTGCCCAAGAAAGGGCGCGCTCACCACCGTCCAACCCACCGCATGTTGCCACGGCAAAAATCCTTCACGGATATGCAATTTGCTCCCTCTCTTGACCGGAATGACACATCCCGCTCCGATCGAGAGCAAGCTGCAATCCAAGACTTCGAGGCACCCGCCAAACCCGAAACTCCTGTCCGAGCAT
>CAMDKT010000236.1 GCA_945900935.1 Candidatus Sulfopaludibacter sp. SbA3
GTAGTCTGCAAGCCGCATTGTCGAACGAGAAACTTCGAAGTCGTGGGTTTCTGATGCCATCGGATCTGGCGGGTTGTTAAAGCGAGGGCATCAACCGCCGGATGCGGAAAACCGCATGTCCGGTGGTGTGGGAGGGTGGCGGGGCGCAATCCCCGTCACTCGACCCGATCTTGATTGCGTCGCTGGAGCCTGATGAAAGGTCGAGAACTGGTCTAGCGGGAATTCCAATGGCTCAAATAAGCCTCCTCGGCCAACTGTTGCTGTTCCTTGTCATACTCGAGCCGCCACCGGGAGAGCGCCTTCTCCTTCAATCGCACGAGCAGCGTCCTGTCTCGCTCCGCGGTCTGCATTGCGGTCCGCCGCTCCGTCAGCCGCTTGCCGATTTCCGCCGCCTCCCGCGCCATTCGTAACCGCCGTCGCTGGGACGCCGCCCGATACCGGTCCAGTGCCATAAAATCCGCCGGCTCCACCGGTCCCGAATGAACCGCCAATTCCGCCTCCCGCACCTCGCCGGCCAGCTCGTGTTGCCGTCGTTGGTTCGCGTTCCATTCTTCCTGTACCCCGCGCAGCGCGTTCTCCGCCGCCTCCACGCTCCGCTCCCGCAGCCCCAGCGCAGCCTGCAAGGAAAACTGGAACTTGCGCACTACAGCGCCTCCGCCAGCCGCTCCAGCGAATGGAGCGTCTCTTCCCGTGAAACTCGAAGCCCCGCGTCCTGCCGCAGGAAGGCTTCCAACTGCGGTCTCGTCCGAATCGCCGCGTCCAGCACCGGATTTGACCCGCTGGCGTACGCCCCCAGGTTGATCAGGTCCTCCGACCTCCGGTAAGATGCCATCGCCTCCCGCACCTTCCTCGCCCAGTTCTTCTGTCCCTGCGTCGACACCGCGCTCGCCAACCGGCTCACCGATTGCAGGATGTCAATCGCCGGATAATGCCCCGCCGATCCCAAATCCCGTGACAAAATGATATGGCCGTCCAGGATTCCGCGCACCGCATCGCAGATTGGCTCATTGAAGTCGTCGCCTTCCACCAGTACTGTAAATAATCCCGTGATCGACCCGCCTTCGAAATTTCCAGCGCGTTCAAAGATCCGCGGAAGCAGGTTAAACACCGATGGCGGATATCCCTTCTGGCTCGGCGGCTCACCGGCGGCCAAGCCGATCTCCCGCTGCGCCATCGCCAGCCGCGTCACCGAATCCATCACCAGCAACACGTCGGCACCCTGATCCCGGAAAAACTCGCTCACCGCCAGCGCCACGAACGCCGCCCGTAACCGCAATGGCGCGGGTTGGTCCGATGTGGCGCAGATCACCACAGACCGCGCCAACCCCTCCGGACCAAGCTCATTCTCCAGGAACCCGCGCACTTCCCGGTTGCGCTCCCCAATCAGAGCCAAAACGCTGACGTCTGCGGCGTTGTGCTTCGACATCGCGCCCAGAAGCGTACTCTTTCCGACACCGCTCCCGCCGAAGATCCCGACGCGCTGCCCTTTCCCGCAGGGCAACATGCCATCGATGGCCCGAATGCCGGTCACCATCGGTTCTGTGATCGACGGCCGGGACAAGGGACCCGGCGGCGTCGCGTACAGCGGATAGGCGTCCTCGGCGTCGATCATCGGGCCGCCGTCCATCGGACGTCCAAATCCGTCCAGGACGCGCCCTAACAGACTTCGGCCCACCGGCACCCGTGCCGCCGCGCTGCGCGCCACAATCGGATCCCCCAACTGCAGTCCGTCGGTCTCTTCGAGCGGCATCGACAACAACCGGCCGTTCCGGAATCCGATGACCTGCGTGCGGACGCGCCGCCCGTCGGCCAGCGTGATTTCGCAGAAGTCACCCAGTCCCGCCGCCGGTCCCTGCGACTCCACCAGCAGCCCCACCACTTCCGTTACCGTGCCGCTGCTCCGCAATGGATTGGTCCGCTCGAGGTCGTCCAAATAGGGGCCCGCCACGAAGTGGTCAGACGGTGAAGCGCCAATATAGGTTTGTCTCATTTGGATTTGTGTGTGGCTATGCGGTCGGCAAAACCGTTTTCAATTTCGGCTAACTGGGTATTCACGCTCGCGTCGATCTGTCCGCGTTTCGTGTCGAGGATGACCGATCCCCGCTCCAGCGACCGGTCTCCGACTACCTCCACCTGGTCGGGGAGTCCCAGTGCCGCCAGCCGTCCAGTCAACTGCCCCGCATCCTCAGGAGCCGTCCGGACGCAGAGGACCTCGGCTTGGTTGATGGTCTCCAGCGCCGCTTTCAGGATTCCGAGGAGGGAATGCGGGTCCACCGTCAGTTCCCGCCGGAGGATCTTCTTCGCCACCGCCAAGGCCAGCCGGAGTAACTCCGGTTCCGAATCGCGGCGAAACCGCGCCCGGTAGGAGGCCAGTTCGGTGATTGTCGCCGTGAAGCGCTCCAGCACCGGTTGCAGGGCGGCGGCGGCGGTATCCGCTCCTGTTTTCTCTCCCTCGGCGCGTCCTTCCCGGCGGCCCGCTTCGTGACGCTGGGGCAACTCCCCTTCCAGTTCCTGAATGCGCCGCTCCAATACCTGGATTCGCTGTAACGCGTCACCCATATCCCTGCGCCCCGCGTCAGTCTGCGGCTCTCCCAGCGGCGACGCGTTCACCGGTTCGCCAAACGCCTGCAGCCAGCGGACGGGATCGACGCGCGCAATGTTTGTTGCGGTCAGGACGCGGGATGACATGGCAATTCCTTAGAGCACGTACTGCTCGCCTCCTCCTCCGCCCTTCAGGCTGATCGTGCCGGCAGTCTCCAACTGCCGCACGACATTTATGATCTGTTGCTGCGCCCCTTCCACGTCTTTGATCTTCACCGGTCCCATCGTGTCCATCTCATCGCGAAGCATATCCGCGCCGCGTGACGACATGTTCCCCATAAAATGGTTTCGCAGTTGGTCGCTTGTCCCTTTCAACGCCAGCGTCAACATTTTACGGTCGACTCGCGACAGAATTTCCTTGATCGCGTTGCTGTCCACCGTCAACAAATCTTCGAATACGAACATGAGGTGACGGACGTTTTCCACCAAACTCGGATCCTGTACTTCGATATTGCTAAGGATTTCCTTGCTGGAACTGGCGTCAAGCCGATTGAACATCTCGGCGACCGCGTGTATGCCGCCGTAGGACTCGCGGTTCAACTCTCCCAACGCCTTCAGTTTCTGTCCGATTATCGACGCGATCCGCGCGATGATATCGGGCGAAATCTGGTCCAGATGCGCCATTCGCAGCGCGACGTCCGGACGCATGTCCGCCGGCAGCGAGGATAACAGCGCCGCCGCCTGCGAAGCTTTCAAGTGCGACAGAATCAGCGCGATCGTCTGCGGATGTTCGTTATGGATGAATTTCGCCAGTTGTTGCGGATCGGCTTTTTGCAGCGCGTCGAAATTCGCGGCGTCGCTCCCGACCGACTTCATCAGACGGTCGAGCAGGCTCCGCGCCTTTTCCGGTCCGAACGCGGTAATCAGCATATTTCGCGCGTAGTCGACGCCGCCCTTCAGCACATACTCGTGCGCGACCGACATCTGATAGAACTCTTCCAGCACCCGCTCACTGGTGTCATTCGTCACCTGCTGCATCCGCGCGACTTCCCGCCCCAATATGTACACTTCGTCTTCGTTGAAATGCTTGATCACCATAGCGCTGGCGTCGGCCCCCATCGTCACCAGCAGCACCGCGGCTTTCTTCAGGCCGGAGAGCTTTTCCTCAGGGTCCGCGTCTTTTTCCGGCTTTACCGCCATCATTAGTAAAATCCCCTTCCGTCGGTCCAGGTGCGAATCAGGTTTGCCACCGCTTCGGGATCCTTTAGCGCTAATTCACTCAAGTGCCGCGTCAAGATAGCCCCGCGCCGAACCTCCGCCTTGGGGATCTCCAGGTCCAGGAGCGCTTCGTTCGTCACTTTTGTACGCAAGAGTTCGCGTTCACGCAGTTGTTGCTCCAGCGACTTCGCCCCGGCTTCACCGCCTGTCGCGCCCGCTTCCAGCCGGGCCGGCGCGGCCGCGCCTTCAATCGACGGATCCAGCGTGACGTCGACATGTTGGCCCTTCTGCTTCTTGCCAATGGGGAGTCTGGCGGCAGCCCCCCCCAACGTCCGGCCCAACGCGCGCAGCATCCGATAGACCACAAAGAGTATCGTCAGCACCAGCACGAGCACGACGGGCGGCAGCCAGTTCTGCTCGAGGAACCAGTTCAATTGCCCTTCCATCGGCAGTCGCAGCCAATCCGGAATCGCGGCAGGCAACAGGAGACGGGGACGGGACGGAGTCGTCGGCATCGTTCCGGGCGGCGGCGGCGCGTTTCTGGTGGTCTCGAACGCTATCGCCTCGACGATAATCTGATCCCCCCGTTCCTGCTGAAATCCAACGGCCGCGGAAACGATATCCTTAATCGCGCGCAACCGTTCCGGAGGAGGCGCTTCGATTACGCGCTTACCGCCCTCGGTCTTTACCGTATGGTCTAAGAGCACCGACATCGACAGCTTCTTCACCTGGCCGTTCGGGAACTTCGTGTGACGGATCACGCGGGTCGTCTGATACGTCGTGCTTTCCGACCGCCGGAACAATGGGCCGCCGCTCCCCGATCCATGCCGCGACGTGGGGCGCGGCAGGTTGGAAGGCGTTCCAGGAACCCCGGCCGCCGATGCCGGGGTGGACCCATCCTCGGACCGCTGCGACTGCACCATCACCGAGCGGGACGGGTCAAACGACTCTTCGCTCTGGTCTCCGCTCGCCAAATCGCATTCCAAAGAAACGGCCGCTCGAAAACCGTCTGGCCCCACCAACGGCTCCAGCGTCGCTCGTATCTTTTCGAGCAGCGCTTTCTCCATCCGCTCCCGGTACTCGATCAGCTCTCTCGGCGATTCCGTATCACCGTCGCCGGATCTCTTCGGACGGCTCAGAAGGTTGCCCCGCATGTCCAGAATCGATACGTTATCAGGCGTTAAGCCGTCCACCGCGCTCGATGCCAAGTGCGCGATCGCCTGAACATTTTGTTTGGAAAGATTGGCCCCCGGCTTCATCTTCAAAAGCACGCTCGCTTTCGCCGGCTGCCGGTTTTCCAGAAATAGGCTCTGACGGGGAAAAGTGATGTGGACACGCGCGGATTCCACTTCCTGGAGCGTCATCACTGATCGCTCCAACTCTCCTTCGACGGCCCGATGGTAGTTCACCTGTTCAGCGAATTCACTGGTGCCGAAGTTCGGTTTGTCGAAAAGTTCAAACCCAATTCTGCCGCTTTTGGGGAGTCCTGCGGATGCCATCTGGATGCGAAGCTCATCGACCTTTTCCGAGGGAACTTTAATCGTTTTTCCGCCGTTCTCCAACCGGATCTCTGTGGCCGCTTCCTGCAACCGGGACAACACCACTCCGGCGTCCTCGGCCGACAGGTCCTGGAACAGCGTCTTGAAGTTGCGTTCCGTCTGCCAGTGCCGCAAGCCGAAGAGTCCCCCGATTACCAGAATCGCCACACCGCCAATCGTGATGCGTTGCCGCACGGTAAGGCGCAGGAAGAGCTCGCGTAGCTGTTGCAGATAGGCCATGGGCTTGAGAAATCAACAAAAACCTACAGCGGCATCCGCATGATTTCCTGATAGGCCTGAACTACTTTGTTCCGGACTTGCAGGAAGGTTTCAAACGCGATTTCGGCGCGCTGCCCGGTCAGGATCACCTGGTGGAGTTCCTCGGTTTCCCCATTCATGAAGGCGTCCGCCGAATTTTCGGCCTTCGCGCGATACTGTTCGACGCGCCCGATTGCTTCGTTGAACATATCGCCGAACTCTTTGGCACCGGAAGGCGCTTCGGCTTTGTCCAGTCCGCCAATCGACGGGGAGGGCGCTATCGGATTGATCCCTCGAATCGAGTCCACCGCCATCACCTCATCAGATCCAGGGAGCGCTGAATCATGTCTTTCACGGCGGACATCGCGGCGATATTGGACTGGTATCCCCGCGTGGCATTGAGCAGATCCACCATATCTTCGGCCGGATTCATTCGTGGAAAGGCGACGTATCCCTGGGCGTCAGCGTCCGGATGGCCGGGCACGTAGCGCCGGTCCGGTTCCCGCTGGTCCTCGACAACGTCAGCGACGCGGACCCCCTCCACGCCGGGACCGAGTTCAACATGAAACACCGATTGGAACGGGTGTCCCGCTTTGGCACTTTCGAAGATGACATTTTTTCGACGGTACGGGCCGCCCTGTGAAGTTTTTGTCGTTTCGGAATTGGCGAGGTTTTCCGTGAGAACTTCAGCGCGGCGGCGCTGGGCCTCAAGGCCTGATGCGCTGACCGATAAAAGGTGGAAGAGGCTCATCAGCCGCGTCCTTCCTGGAGGGCCGAGCGGATGGCCCGGAACTTCCCCTTTACCATCATGCTAACTAATTGAAAACGCAAGGCGTTTTCGGCCAGCAGCCGGGTCTCCCGCTCCATGCTGACGTTGTTGCCGTCGTTGCGAAAGTCCAGGCCCTCCGGCTCCTGGACGGTAGCCGTTCCGCCCTTGACCAAGGTGAGGAATTCCCGCTGAAAATCGATGTCCTTGGTGACATATCCGGGGGTCTCGGCGTTGGCGAGATTGGAGGCGACCAGCTTCTGCCTGGCGCTCAGCAGGTCCAGATAGTGCTCTTGTTTAGCTGCGATTTGGTCCAACATGCCTGACATAGAGCACGTTGGACGCCAAAGTTTAGGGGCGTTCGGCCACAATCAAATGCGACGCGCGCCGCCCCGCGCCGTAACCCATCGAAAGCCCAAGGGGTTTTACCCGGCCAAGCGTCTCAAACGCATCCCGCATGTCGTCCTGATATCGCGATTCAAACGGCTGATCGGGACGGGTGTAGCGCCCGAACAACCGCAATTTCCAGCCCTGCTCCTTATAGACGCCGAAACGGATTCCGGTATCGTCTTGGACGATCCGCGAGGAATTGGCCAGGATATAGTCCCGGAGTTTGGCGAACGTACCCCGATGGAGGAGGAAGGAGGCGCTTTTGATGAGCGTATCGGGCTTCCCAAATGGCTCTAAAAACGTCAAAAATGATGGAGTTGTTTCTAATCCGGCGCCTAAATCGAGTCTAAAATAGTACATTTTTCGTTGTTTTCTCTCCCCCTCCTTGTGGTAAATCACCTCCAACCCGTCGGGCTGCTCGCCTCGTTTGGCCTGTGCCTTTTCGAGTTCGATTCGTTTGCCGACATGGTCGATGCCGACGTTGCGGACATTTTCAATCGTATTCCCGGTCCGGGCCAGCAACATTAAGATGACGGGGAGCACGCCATCGACCAACTGCCCGCTCAGTTGGCTGGACATTTCGGCGGTCATGAAAAAACTCCGATGGAAGAGCGACGCGCTGCCGCGGCGGATGCCATCCAGTTGGGCATCCAAACCGGCGGCTTCGTAGGCGGTGGGGTCCAAAATGGTCCCGGGCCGTTCCAATCCGGCGAGGACATAGACTGACCCGTTGGGATAGAAAGCCTGTATATAGACGACATCGGGACCGCTGAAAGGATAAAAGACAAAGCTGTTTTTGGCGTCAGCGCCGCCGAGTTCACGGCGCTGGAAATCGCGCACCGGCTGCATGCGTTTGCTGTCGGCGGATTCAAAGGCTGCGCTCATTTCCACCGAGTATTTTTGCCAGGCCGGCGTCTTTTCCAGTTCCGAATAGGCGCTGCCGGGTGGTCCCGGCATACCGGCCAGGAACCGGGCGGCGTCGTTAAACGTCCGGTTTTCGGGAATCGCCGCTTTGACGAGAGTCGGCTCGCGTTCCGTGCGAGTACAACTGATCGTTGAGGCGACAACGAGTATAGGCAGGAAAAAACTTCTAGCGGACGTACGGCCTCCCCAGCAACTAATCATGATAGCCTACGATCCGATTCCAGGCCGGGTTTTTCGCGATTACCAGTTTGGCGACCGGACAGTTAATATGATGCGCTCCTGGGAGGTAACCGGTACTCAAAAGGAACTCTCCAACGATCTCCCCACCGGTAAAACGGAAAGTGGATTTGAACAACTTGACCCACTCTGATTTATCGCGCGGATGATGGCGGTCGAGCCAGGCGCGGAAAGACCCATCCTGAACTCGAATAGCTTGCAGGCGGCGGGCGTTTTCGATGGCGGCGGCGATTTTCAGGCGATTTCGTATGATGGACGCGTCAGCGAGCAGCCGGGCTACATCGGATTGGTCGAAGGCGGCGACGGCGTCAATGTCGAAACCGCGGTAGGCTTGGCGGAAACCGGCCCGTTTGCGCAGGATGGTGGCCCAACTGAGGCCCGCCTGATTGATCTCCAGCACGAGCCGTTCGAAGAGCGCGGCATCGGTTTCGACGGGGAAGCCGTACTCTTCATCATGATAGGGCCCGTGGAGCGGGTCCCCGATGGCGGCGCGGCAGTAGGTCCCGGCGGGAATTTCCATGCTAGAAATAGAACCGGGCGCCCATTTGGATCTTGCGGGAACTGCTCAACACGGCGTCGCGGATGCGGCCGAAGGTGGTGGAGTTGAATGTCGTCGTCGGGATTCCGAACGTTGG
>CAMDKT010000237.1 GCA_945900935.1 Candidatus Sulfopaludibacter sp. SbA3
CTGGCAGTTGAAGGGCGCGCCCGTGATTATCGGCGACAAGATGTATTTAAACTCCTGGGAGTCCGGCGGCGATACGGAAACCCCGCCCGCGGTGGAGGACTGGCCCGTCGTTTCCGCCAAATTCGATAAGGACGGCGACGGAAAGTTGAATGTCGAGGAGGCCGCCGGCGTCGGCATTCGCAATGCCCGGGCCATGGTCGATTACGATCTGAATCGCGATACCTTCCTGGATGAAAACGAGTGGAACTTCTTGAGACTGCACCGTCAGGCGCAGAACTCGATCATGGCGATTCAACTGGGCGGACGCGGCGACGTCACCGAATCCCACGTCAAATGGCGCTACCGCAAGTCGTTGCCGAACTGCTCGACGCCGCTTTATTACAAGGACGTTCTTTGGATGGTTAAAGACGGCGGCGTGCTGACGACGCTCAACCCCGAGAACGGCGCGGTGCTGAAACAGGGACGCATTCCGGGCGCGCTGGAGCCGTATTGGGCGTCACCGGTCGCCGCCGATGGCAAGGTCTTTATGGTCAGTCAGGCTGGCAAGCTTTCCGTGCTCAAGGCCCAGGGCGAGTGGGAAGTCCTCAAGGTGAACAATCTCGACGAAGACGTTTTCGCCACGCCGGCACTTGGCGACAACCGCCTTTATGTCCGGACCCGCTCGACGCTTTACAGTTTCGGCCTGCCAAAATAGGGGCATGGCCGCGACCCCGCCACGCTTCGTTCCGCTCGACTGGAATCGGGAGCCGGAATCCGTCCAACTGGCCGCTATCGCCGAGTTCGAAGCGGTGATGAAGCGTCGGCGGACCGTGCGGCATTTTTCACCCGAACCGGTTGCCCTCGAACTCATCGAGCGGGCGATCACGGTGGCTGGGACGGCGCCCAGCGGTGCCCATCAGCAGCCCTGGCGCTTTGTCGTGGTTTCCGACCCCGTCAAGAAACGGGAAATCCGCCTCGCCGCCGAAGCCGAGGAGAAGGAAAACTACGAGCACCGCTTTCCGCCCGAATGGCTGGAAGCGCTCGCGCCCTTGGGCACCGATTGGCGCAAAGAGTTCCTGGAAACCGCGCCTTTCCTGATCGTGGTCTTTCGGCTCGATTACGGATGGAATGAAGAGGGACAAAAGACCAAGCATTACTATGTGCCGGAATCGGTTGGCATCGCCTGCGGGTTCCTGCTGGCGGCCCTGCACGTGGCCGGATTGGCGACGCTGACCCATACCCCGAACCCGATGGGCTTTCTGGCTCGTATTTGCGGACGTCCGGCAAATGAGCGGGCGTTTCTTTTGATACCTGTGGGCTATCCGGCCGCGGGAACGCAGGTTCCTGACCTCGTTAGGAAGCCGTTGGAAGATATCCTGGTGTTGCTGGACGGATTGCCTTCAGAGGCTTCTATTACCTAGTGTTTTCCTTCGCGAACACGAACCGAACCCCGCTCTACCGCTGTAGGGGTCGCGGAATTCATCCCGTCCGGCGATAGTACTTTAGTTTCCCCGTTATCGGAAAGCGCTGATGTACATTGCCCTCAACAATAGGTTGTTCTCCTAATTGGCGATGCACCCGATTACCCGTAATCTCATTACAGCAGCCTACAAGATTCAGAGCTGCAAGGGAGAGGGATAACTTACATGAACCGTATCAAGAATATTTTCTGGTCGCTCGTAATCCTCAAGGACACCAAGGGCCAAGACCTTATCGAATACGCGCTGATGGCCGGCTTCGTCGCCGTTGCCGCTGGTGCCATCATGCCTGGTATTTCCACGAGCATCAGCACGATCTTCTCGAAGGTCAAGGTCAGTATGACAGCCGCCGGCGGGTAAGCTCCTAACTGACATTCAATCAATCCAACCGAAAGAGCGGAAGCCCAGCAATGGGTTTCCGTTCTTATCGGTTTGTTTGGGGGGGGGCGCTGGAATCAGATACGGGTCGTTTGCCCCTGACCGTGGGAGGAGAGTGGCCGATAGTTGGCCGTTGGTCGAATCGGGGGAGGGCCTCGGGGGGTGCTGCTGGTTGCTGGTCGTTTGCATCTGGCCGTGGGATGCGGGTACGGGGCGGCTGGGTGAGTGTTGCTCGTCTCGGGTCGCCGGAACCCGGTCGCTGGTTGAGGGATGCGAGCCGGGGAGTGCTGGGTAAGGGATTCTGGTCTCGGGTCGCCGGAAGCGATCCGCTGGTCGCCGGTTGGGAGATGTGGGCCGGGGATCGCTGGGTGAGAGTTGCCGTCCGCTGGCGAGGACGCCTGTCGGTCAGGCGAATTCCAGGACGAATTGCCTGAAGAATGCCGCGGCTTCCAGAACCTGGTCGCACTCGACGTATTCGATGGCGGCGTGGGCGCGGTCGATGCTGCCCGGTCCGAAAATGATACTGGGGACGCCTTGACGGGCGAGTTTGCTGGCGTCGCTGCCGAAGGGCACGCCGACGGGGGCGATTGGTCGGCCGAGGGCGACCAGCACTCGTTGGGCGACGTGGACGACGTCATTGGAAATCGCGGTTTCTAGCGGGGCATCGGCTAAGAGGGGACGGTCGATTTCGGCTCCAAGATGAACGGCAAGCTGGGCGTAGGCGGCCCAAACCTGTTCGGGGTCCTCGCCCGGGATCAGGCGGCGGTCGATGGCGATTTCACAGCGGTCCGGGACGAAGTTGATCTGTTCCCCGCCGTGAATCTGGCCGATGTTGAGGGTGGCGGATCCAAGGAGCGGATGGCTTTTTGCGGACAGAGTCTTGGCCTGTTGATCGAGGGCCTGGATGACGGCGGCCATGTGGCTGATGGCGTTGACGCCGAGGTGCGGTTTGGCGCTATGGGCGGCCCTGCCAATCGTGCGCATGCGCCAGCGCAGAACGCCTTTGGAGGCGGTGACGAGGCGCAATTCGGTAGGTTCGGCGACGATGGCGGCGTTGGCGTGGAGATCCTGGCAGAGTCGGACGACGCCTTGAAAGGAGTACTCTTCGTCGACGACGGCGGCAAGCCAGATTTCGCAGGGCGGCGTGATGCCATCGGCGGTGACGGCGGCCAGGGCATGCATCATGGCGGCGAGGCCGGCCTTGGTGTCGCAGGATCCGCGGCCATGGAGGCGGCCGTCGCGAATGGCGGGGTCGAAAGGAGGAATGGTCATGCCGCTGACGGAGACGGTGTCCATGTGGGCTTCGAGAATGACGCGGCGGGCGGGCTGGCGGCCGGGGACGCGGGCGATGACGTTGAAGCGGCCGGGGAGGACCTCCTGGCGGAAAGTTTGAATGCCATGAGCGGCGAAGAAGCGTTCGACGTAGAGGGCGACATCGGTTTCGGGGACGCCGCCTTCGTAGGAGGGGTTGACGCTGTTGATGGAGACAAGTTCGGCGAGGGTTTTGAGGACGTTCAGGTTGTTTGCCATGGGACCGGTTCGATGTTTTTGAGGAGGAGAGCGTAGGCGGCCACGCCAATTAACAGTATGGCGGCGGCGGTCCAGAAGGCGAACGTGAATGATCCGGTTTCGGAGACAATCCAACCGGTGATCAATGGTGCCGCGACGCCGCCGAGGTTGCCGATACAGTTCTGGAAGCCTGTCCAGCGGCCGGCTGCCGGCGGCCCGGCCAGCGTCTGGGTGATGGCCCAGACGTTCGCACTGAACAGGCTGATGGCGGCGCAGGCCAATGTGATGAGGGCAAGAGAGTGGGTGGCGCTGTTCACCAGGGGAGCGGGGAACATGGCGGCTCCGCAAAGGAGGAGGCCGGAGGCGGCGTAAGCCTTGCGGACGCGGCTGGGGTTGCGGCCGGCGCGGATCAGGCGGTCACTGCTCCAGCCGGCGAGGAGGGCGGCGGCGGCCATGGTCCAAAAAGGGATCGACCCGAGCGTGGCCATTTCTTCGAGCGAGAAGCCGCGCTCCTTCACGAGATAACCGGGAAGCCATGTGAGGAGGAAGTAGTTGGTGTAGCCGTAGGCGAACATGCCGAGGGAGGTGGCCCAGACGGGGCGTTTTGAAAGGATTTCGCGCCAGGTTGGGGTAGGTTGGGCTGGCCCGGCGACGGGGCGGCCGGCGGGCGTGAAGAGGACCCACGGGAGGAGCCAGAGAAGGCTGCCGAGGCCGATGACAACGAAGACGCCGCGCCAACCGAAGGCGGCAACGGCGAGTCCGCCGATAAGCGTGCTGAGTCCGGGACCGGTTTTGGCGCCGGCGTCGATGAGGGCGTTGGCCATCCCGCGGCGGGCTTCGGGAAAGTTCTGGACGATGATTTTGGAGCAGGCGGGAAAGGCGACGCTCTCGCCGGCGCCGAGCAAGAAGCGCGCGGCGAGCAGGGCGGGGAGGGAGTGGGCGAGGCCGGTGGCGGCGGTTGCGAGCGACCAGAGGAGGAAGCCGGCGGCGTAGACCCATTTGACGGAGTAGCGGTCGACGAGCCAGCCTGCCAGGAGTTGGAAGCTGGAGTAGGTCCAGAAGAAAGCGGAAAGGAGGAGGCCGATTTGAGCGGTCGACAGGTTGAGTTCGCGGGAGATGAGGGGCGCGGATACGGAGAGGGCGCCCCGGTCAATGTAGTTGATGGCGATGGAGATGACGAGGAGCGTCAGCACGGCGGAGCCGCCGCGGAAGGGCATAGGCAGAGTATACTCGGCGGGCGACGATGGCAGCAGTCCTTACTGAAATCCAAGAGTGAGGCTACATCGCCTCTCGGCTGGAATGCGCTTGCAAACCGGAAAAGAACCAGTTTATACTCCTGCTGGCGTCTGTTTTGTCACGAACCAGCGGGTGGCGTTATTCCAGGAAGGGTCGCAAATTATGAACAATGGGCAAGGCGGAGCCGCGGGGACGACGGCATGGAACGGATTTCGCTGTCCGGATCCGGCAAAGGCGCTGCCCGTCGCGTTCCTGCTGGCAATGCTTACGGCGGCGATTGCCCATGGGCAGCAATCCTTCTCCGTTACCCCCAGTTCGCTCAACTTCGGCGCTGTCGCTGTCGGCGAAGTGAAAGAGCTGACTGCTGAATACAGGAACATCAGTTCGGAGGCCAGCCTTCTTTTTATTACGGTTACGGACCCTTTTCGGGTGAACACCGCGTCGACGGCTCGCGTCGCCCCAGGGGCGACGCGAGCGATTACTTTCCGGTACGAGCCCCGCAACGTCGCTCCCCATACGGCAAATCTTAGCGGCCCCGTCCTCAACCTCAGCGGCCAAGGCGTCCTTCCCATCGTTTCGCTGTCCAACACGGCCCCCAGAGCTTCCCTTAGGGAAGGCGATCAGGTGACCATTAGGGCCGATGTCGCTGCCGCCGGACTCACGGCCGCCACTCCCTATCGGGCCATCATTGTCCTGCGCGAAGTCATTGATCAAGGGGCGCCTCGCGAGATTCGCTGCGGCACCGCGGTTGCCTACGCGGGCAACGGTTTTCAGCCTACCTGTAATTACAGCGTCCCCAACCAGTCCACGTCGATCGCCACGTTCGGGACCAATCGCGTAACCAGCCTTTCCTACGCGGTGGAGTTGACCGGCGTCGTTACCGTCACCTCCGAACGCGTTCCGCTCCTCGTTGTCTACCCCCAATTCGCGTCTCTTGGCGACCAGCCCCAGAATACAATTCAGAGCCATACCCTTCGAGTCACCGACGCCACGCTCCCGGCAGGGCGCAGGATCGCCCTGCGGCTTCAAAACCCCGGGTCAAGTCAGTGCGCCGCGCCCCCGTGCGGCCGCAACGTCGACTGGGAGGGCGCCGGCTCAGCAATCACCGGAAATACAACCATAACCATCGATTCGGATCCGGATGTGTTCCTTGCTCCATATCGCGGCACCTACTATGGGACATTGATCTGGGCGGAAACCTCCCCCGAGCCCGCCAATATCGGACGCACCGTTGGTCTTGCCATCCAAAGGAATGCCCTCACAATTACCGATGCGCCAAAGAACGACCAGCTTCTCATCCAACGCGTCGAGGTGACTGTCTATGATCCGCGCGGCACACAAAAAGGCGGCACTACGATCTGGGCTCCTAACAGTGCGAACGTATTGCCCGGCGCACCCGGCGATTCCCTCGGGCTCACCTTTTTCGGGTCCTATCAACTCACCCGCTATGGCTCCGCCTCCTTCTACGCTGTCCTCCGTCCAAAGAACGGGCCCCTTCGCAACACCTCGACGCTGTATCCCCGCAGGCTCCTCATTACTTACGAAACTCCCGCGCCCTTGGTCGAAGCCAGAGGGCCACTGCAATGGTCCGTCCCCATTCCCAACGCCGACCCCGGAAGCCTGGAACTCGTGCTCGTCCTGGCCAAGCCCAACGAACGGGTCTACGACGGCGCCGAAATAACCTCGGCGTTCGCCGTGTCCCAGCCGCTGACTTTTGGCTCGGGCCGGCCCGACGTCGCGATCGACTCGATGGAGTTAATTCAGACCGTTCTCGACGACGAGAAATACCAGACCCCGCTGATCGCTGGTAAATCCGCGCTGCTTCGCGTGTTTCCGAAACTCGCCGACCCCGGCGCCGGGCAGGTAAAGGGAGTTCTTGGACTGCTCACCGGCACCGGCGCCGGCGGCGTGCAGTTTGGTCCCATCGCTCCGCTGCCGCCGAAGTCGGGGGGGACCACGGCGCGCGGTACGCCGGACAAGAACGACGAGGACGACGCGCTGAACTTCCTGATCCACGGCGACTGGCTCCGCGAGGGCACGCTGAACGTGGAGGCTATCATCAGCCCTCCGGCGGGGACTACAGATCCCGTTCTGACGAACAATCGCCAGACCAAATCGTTTACGATCACAAAGGCGCCGGGCCAGGGAACGTTTAACCTTGCCTACATTCCTGTCTGTACGCAATTCCCCGGCGAGGAACGGCGGTGCCCGTCGAGCGGGATCCGGAGCGCCGCGGCTTTTGCCAACCGGCTTTACCCTCTCGGCGATGGACAACTTACGTATTTCCAGTTGGCGACTCCGCAGCGAACAAGAACCACACCGCTTTATCGGTCCAATAAGCTCGATCTTCTAGCAAAGATTCGCAAGATTTTCGATCTGGCCGAACTCAATACTCCGGGACTGATCGACCAGCTTGCGGCGTGGCTGCCGCCATTGGAGCCGGCCAATTGCGGCGAGCCCACCAAGCCCATTCCTTCCACCGAAAGGCATTTCCCGGCCGGCGTCGCGGATGCAAAATTTGCCGGCCGCTCCGGGCGCGTCTTCGTCGTTCAGGACCTGAGCACAAGAATACTCAGCAAGCGGTCCGGCCGGTGCATGTCGAATGTGGACCCTAGTTTCAACGGCTATCTGCTGGCGCACGAAGCGTCCCACAATTTTGGCCTTCGGCATGTGCAGACGACGAAGAGGGATGGGTTCGGTTGCGGGTCGATTGACCCGGCGACAGACTGGCCGTATCCGTTGAGCGACCGGATTCAGACCCGAGGCTTCGATGCGGGCTCCCGGAGGTACTTCCATTCGAATTACCGGGACGTGATGTCGTACTGCGCCCCGCCTGCGGACGCCATGTGGATTTCCCCATTCAGTTACCGGAAGATCTATGACAGCGGCTTCCAACCGCAGGACAACCCTGGGGCGCCCAAGGACTCGGGCAGGGCAGCGACCGCTACGGATCTGGTGCTTCTTGGCGGCACGGTCCGGCGCGATGGAACCGCCGGTTCGCTGGATCCGGCGTATCGGTTGACGTCGACTGCTTCGGCACAGCCTTCCGATCCGGCCGGCGCCTACTGCGTCCGAATGAGCGGGACGGGGGGCGTGCTGGCCACTTCCTGTTTCTCGATCGACTTTGAAACCGACGATCCGATCGCGGCCGAGACCGGTCCTCCCCTCGACATTGGCTCGTTCACCCTTCGCGTCGCCTACCCGGCTGGAACAACCCGCATCGTCCTACTCAGCGGTTCCCGCGAGTTGGCTTCCCTTGCCGCCACGGGACAACCGCCCACGCTCGCCTTCACCTCTCCCGCGGCCGGCGCGCGCTGGCAGGGCGGCAACACGATTACGTGGACCGCGAGCGATCCCGCCGGCCGGACGCTGACGTTTGCCGTGCTCTATTCCTCCGACGGAGGAACGAATTGGCTGCCCCTGGAAGTGGACATTACTGAGCGTTCCTACACTTTCGATACCGGCCAGATCAGAGGCGGACCCCGCGTATTCTTCCGCGTTCTGGCCACCGCCGGGCTCGATGTCGCCTCCGCCGACGTTGGCCCGCTCACTGTAATCCAGCAGCCGGGCATCACCGCTCCGGCGACGGTCGATCTGGGCGCGGTAACTATCGGGCAGCCATTGGACGCCGAAATAGTTATCTCCAACTCCGGCAGCGGGCCGCTCGACATTACGTCGCTGGCGATCACACCGGCGGCTTTTATGTTGCTCGACCCTCGTCCCGCACAGCCGATTCAGGCAGGCGGCACGCACCTGCTGCGTGTGCAGTACCGGGCTACGGGCGCAGGCGCAGCCACCGGCACGCTGACCATCGGCAGCACCGATGCCGCCAAACCTTCCGTGACGGTGAGTCTCCGCGCGACGGGTTTCAATGAGGCCGTGCCGACCCTGCA
>CAMDKT010000238.1 GCA_945900935.1 Candidatus Sulfopaludibacter sp. SbA3
CGCAGGGATGCGACCCGAGCGCCGCTTCGAGGGCTGGAATAGCAAGGGACGGCTTCCGAGCCGAGGCCGTCCCAACTCTCAATTCAGACCCGTCAGACATTAGCTTATTGAAAGCCAAAAATGGTCTTGACAATGGGGTCCACTTTAGACGGCGCGGGCCTCGGGAGAAGCGTCAGCGTATTCAATCGGTTTTGCGTAGGGCATTCAGCTTCCATTGTGTGATACCTTCACCTACGTTGTGCTGAACAAAAAGACTCGTGAAAAATTCCGAGTGACGCCGGGCAAGAAGTTTCGCCTGAAAGATGTGGATCCCGGCTGGCGCGGGGACGGCGAATTGAACGAACTGAAGGCGTCAGCGGCGAAGGTGCTCGGGGAGAATCTGCAGGACCTCGCCGCGCAACAGGCGAAACTGTACGCGCACGACCGGTGGTCAGTGCTGATTGTGCTGCAGGCGATGGACGCGGCGGGGAAGGACGGCATGGTGAACTTTCTTTGGCGGATTATGCGGGTGAGTCCGGCGCGCGGGAAGATCACGATTTTCAACCGGTCGCACTATGAGGAAGTGCTGGTGGTGAAGGTACACCCGGAGTATTTGCAGAAGCAGAAACTGCCGGCGTCGCTGGTGACGAAGAAGATCTGGGAGGAGCGCTACGAGGACATTAACAACTTTGAGCGGCTGGAGGAGCCGGATAAGCATTGGAAATTTTCTTTGCAGGATTTGAATGAGCGCCATGGTATGTGATTCCATCGGACAATAAGGCGTTGGCGCGGGCGCTGGTGTCCAACATCCTGACTAAGGCGATAGAGAGGACCTAAAGCTGGGGTATCCCGCGGTATCGAAGGAAGAAGAGGCGGGGTTGGCCGAAGCGCAGAAGCGGCTCCGAGCCGAGTAGCGGATCAATCCGGTTGCGGCAGTTCCAGCAGGCAACGGAGCGTGTCGCGGGCTATGAGCAGTTCTTCGTTGGTGGGGATGACCCAGACTTGCACAGGCGATTCCGGGAGGCTGATTTTGGCTTCCGTGCCGGTGGCGGCGTCGTTGGCGGCTGGGTCGATGCGGACGCCAAGGCCTTCCATATCGGCGCAGATCTGAGCGCGGATAGCAGGGGCGTTTTCGCCTATTCCGCCGGTGAACACAATAGAGTGAGCACCGTTCAACGCGGCGAGGTAAGAGCCGATGTACTTCTTGACGCGGTAGCAAAACACGTCGATCGCCATGGCGGCGCGCGTGTCGCCCTTTCCGCGAAAATCGAGCAGAAGGCGCATATCGGCGGAAAGGCCGGAGAGGCCATAGAGGCCGCTCCGGCGCGTGAGCATGGCTTCCATTTCCGATGGGCCTTCGCCGGACATCGCCATCATGTGCAGGACCAGCGACGGGTCAATGTCGCCACAGCGCGTGCCCATCACGAGGCCTTCGAGAGGCGTGAAGCCCATCGAGGTATCGATGGAGCGGCCGTGCTGAATGGCGCACATGGAAGAGCCGTTGCCGAGGTGACAACTGATGATCTTGAACTGGTCCTTCGGCTTGCCCTGGATCTGGGCGTAACGCCAGGCGATGTACCGGTGGGAGACGCCGTGGAAGCCGTAGCGGCGGTAGTGATCCTGGGCGTAATAGCTGTACGGAATGGCGTACAGGTAGGCCTCTTGCGGAAGGGTCTGGTGGAAGGCGGTGTCAAAGACGGCGACGTGACGGGCGTCGGGCAGCAGGGCGCGCGTCGTGCGGTATCCGCGAACGTTGTGGGGGTTGTGGAGAGGCGCCAGATCGTACAAATCTTCGATGCGTTCCACCACTTCTTCGGTGAATTCGATGGGTTCCTGGAAGGATTCGCCGCCGTGAACCACACGGTGGCCAACCGCTTCAATGGGGCCGAAGGGGGCGAAGGCCTCGATGACGGACTTAAGGGCTTCGTCGATGTTGGCGACCGGGCGAGTCACCCGAGTGCGGCGTCCATCGGCGGTGATCGACACAATGGCATCGCGGGTTCCGATACGTTCCACAACGGCTTTGGCGAGAACGCGGTCCTGCATCGCCGCTATCTGTTCGGGGCTGGTTTCGAAAACCTGACTCTTCAAAGAAGAGCTTCCGCAATTCAGAACAAGGATCTTCATGACACAATTTCAGTTTACGATGCGAAACCTTCTCTCCCTCTTATTCGCCGCCATTGCGTCTGCCCAGCCGGCGGCCCAGGACCTGTTCACGGCCGGAGAAAGCGGCTACGTCACGTTTCGAATTCCGGGATTACTGGCCCACGGCAACACGGTGCTGGCCTATGCCGAGGCGCGGCGCGACGGATTTGGCGATTGGGCCGATATCGACATTGTGATGCGACGCTCCACCAACGGCGGGAAGACGTGGGAGCCGATGCGGGTTTTGATCGACTCGGCGAAGGACACCGTGAACAATCCGGTCATGATCGCGGGCCGAATGGCGGGCGAGATTCATTTTCTGTACTGCGTCAACTACGCGAAGGCTTTTTATAGGCGCAGCGGCGACGGCGGCCGCACGTTTTCCGAGGCGCGCGAAATCACAGGAGCGTTTGAAACGTTGCGAGGTCAGTACGATTGGAACGTGATCGCCACCGGCCCTGGTCACGGCATCCGGCTTCGCAATGGCCGCCTGCTGGTGGCGGTGTGGCTTTCCACCGGGGGAAGAAAGCACCGGCCATCGCGGGTCAGCACGATTTACAGCGACGACGACGGCGCCACGTGGCTGGCCGGCGAACTGGTGCCCGACACGCTGCCCAATCCCAGCGAGACCTATGCCGTGCAGCGGCTTGATGGCAGCGTGCAACTCAACATTCGCAACGAATCGCCGGAGCACCGGCGCGCGATCAGCGTGAGCGCGAATGGAGCTACGGGCTGGTCCGTCCCGCGGTTCCACGCGCAGTTGGTGGAGCCGGTCTGCATGGCTTCGCTGATTCGCCATCCGAAAGGCGGGCTGCTCTTTTCCAATCCCGACAATTTGGAAGCAACCTATGTCGACGCGGCGAAAACCGTCAACCGGGACCGCAAGAATTTGACTGTGCAATGGTCCGGCGACGAGGGCGAGACATGGACGGCGAAGCGGGTGTTGGAACCCGGCCTGTCGGGCTATTCCGATCTGGCCGCGACCAAGGACGGAACCATTCTCTGCCTCTATGAACGTGGCGGGTTGGACAAGAACATTTTCCGGACCGGCCGCTTAACGGTGGCGCGATTCTCGCTCGATTGGGTCCGGGCGACAATGCGTTGAAGCGCTACTAATTCGGCGGGCCGCAGCCGCCGCGATTCGCCAGGCGCCAATCCGGCGACGGTCAAATTTTCCATGGACCAGCGGATGAGACGCAACGTGGGAAGCCCGGCGGCGGCGGTCATTTTCCTCACTTGGCGGTTGCGGCCTTCGGTGAGTGTGAGTTCCAGCCACGCCGTGGGAATGGAGTCGCGAACACGGATTGGCGGCACGCGATCGGGAACTTCCGGCGCGGGAATGACGCTCACCTCCGCCGGCTTCGTCCATTCCCCTTGCACCAGGACGCCGGTGCGCAGCGCAGCCAGAGCGGCCTCGTCCGGAATGCCTTCGACTTGCACCCAATACGTACGCCGGTGCGCGAATTCGGGCTGTAGAAGTGAGAACTTCATGGGCCCGTCATCGGTGAGCAGCAGCAGGCCTTCGCTGTCGGAGTCCAGGCGGCCGGCGGCGTACACACCGGGGGTTTCGATGTAATCCGCCAATGTTGGGCGGGGCGGAACCGTACGATCCGTGAACTGAGTCAGAACGCCAAATGGTTTGTTAAAAAGAATGTATCGCACGAATACAGCGCCGCCGCCTTCCCTTAATAGGGTAAAGGATTATGCGTTCGGAATCGTCAAGATATCGTCGGCAACGACGGTTTAACGTTTCATGCCTGGAGCCGGGGCCGGCGTGAGGCCGGCGCGTCGGCGTTGATGACCAACAGGTGGAGCAACCGCCCCACGATGTAGCGTCTGGAATCCCGCGCAACGTCGCAAGGAAGAAAAAAATGTTGCGGCGACGGAGAACCTTGGAAACAGCTAGATTAGTATCGGGATCAAATCCCAGACGCTGCCTGGAAAGCACTGGGGCAAAGGAGCGGCAGAAATGAATCTGAATGAACTGTTGATGAGCGTCGGGGGCGAGGCCGCCGCCGGACAGTTGGGAAGCCGATTCGGCCTGGACGAAAGCCAAACCAAAGCAGCGTTGGAACAACTGATACCGCCGTTGGGTAATGGCCTGCAGCGGAATATTTCATCCGATGGCGGCGTGGACAGCTTGCTGAATGCCCTCTCCGTCGGAAACCACGGCCAATATCTCGACAATCCCGAATTGATCAACGGCGAAGAAACAACGGCGACCGGCAACAGCATTCTGGGCCATTTATTGGGAAGCAAGGAAGCCAGCCGGGAAGTGGCGGCCAACGCCAGCGCGCAGACCGGGATCGGTGCCGATATTTTGAAGCAAATGCTGCCGCTGGTGGCGACAATGGTAATGGGATCGCTGAGCAAACGGACGGATCAATCGGGGTACCTCGCCAGGCCCGGATCGCCCGCGCAACCGGAAGGATTCTTGAGCATGTTGACGCCGCTGCTCGATTCCAATCGCGACGGCTCGGCGGCCGGCGATGGGCTGGGGATGATTGGGCGCTACTTGCGAAACAGATAGAGGTCATATGGGTGTTTTCGGAAACGGCACCGGAAGCGGCGGCTGCGGTATCAAGCTGCTCCCCGTGCTTTTGTTTGCGATCTACGGGATCTACTACTACTTTTCGAATCAGGAGACGGTGCCGCTGACCGGGAGAACGCAACTGGTGGATATTTCCCGTGACCAGGAGGCGGCGCTGGGCTTGCAGTCTTATCGGCAAATTCTGCGCCAGGAAAATGTTGTCACCACCGGGCAAAACGCGGAGAACGTCAAGGAAATCGGCCGCCGGATCAGTGCCGTTACGGAGAGCACTGGATTCAAATGGGAGTACAATCTCATCGATTCTCCCCAAGTCAATGCGTTTTGTCTGCCGGGCGGAAAAGTGGCGATCTATTCGGGAATTCTACCCGTGGCGAAGAATGCCGACGGGCTGGCAGTCATCATGGGGCACGAGATCGCGCACGCCATAGCGCGCCACGGAGCCGAGCGGATGGCGCATCAGAAACTGGTGCAGATAGGGACGCTTGCGGCCGGAGTGGCAATCAGCGATATGGATCCGGGGCAGCAGCGCGCGGTGATGGGGGCGCTCGGCGTGGGCGCGCAGTTCGGCGTGCTGCTGCCGTTCTCGCGCCAGCATGAATCGGAGGCCGATTATATGGGCTTAATTTACGTCGCGCGCGCGTGTTTTGACCCCACCGAGGCGCCGAAGCTTTGGGAACGCATGGGGAAAGCGTCGGGCGGGAAAGGGCCCGCGCAATTTAGGTCGACCCATCCCAGCCACGAGACGCGCATCCGCCAGTTCCAGCAGTGGATGCCGGAAGCGCTGAAGATAAAAGGGGAGAAGTGTGCCGTATAATACGTCCGGTGTTCCTGACATTTGCTGAGCGATACTTGAACCAGAGGTGATTATGCGCGCATTTTTCATTTCGCTCTTCGGCATCGCCGCGGTGATGGCGCAGGGCTCTCCCTCGGCGAGCGTCGACAAAGAAAGGGCCATGAACAACGCCATGGCGAACCTCGGCAAAATATGGGCTCGCGCGGCGGAGCGTGAAGTTCGCGTCATCGCGCCGCGCGCTTGCTCAGTGGCGCTGCGCGCGGTGCCGATTGAGAAGCCGGACAAGTTTGCCATAAAGCGCGTCCCCCCCACAAAGGATGTCGCGCCCATGCCGCAAGTAGTGGTCCCCGCCCCGCCCTGCGAAACCGCCACGCGTTAACGCAAATCTCCCGGCAGCCACTTCCCCCCGCTCGCCTCGACGGGCTCCGCGAGCCGCGCATACACTTCGTCCAAGGTTTGCGCCTGTCGAATCAAGGCCCGGTGTTGCGGCCGCAATAATCCCGCGCTAACGATGCCATCCAAAAACGTGAACAGCGGATCATAGAACCCGCTCACATTCCACAACACGACGGGCTTGGCGTGCAGCCCCAGTTGTGCCCACGTGGCGATTTCAAACGTCTCGTCCAGCGTCCCGTAACCGCCGGGCAGAGAGACGAATCCATCAGCCAAATCCGCCATCAACATCTTTCGCTCATGCATCGAATTGACGACTCGCAGTTCGCTCAACCCGCGATGCGCCGCCTCCTTATCCACCAGCAACCCCGGCATGACGCCCGTCACTTTCCCGCCCGCCGCCAACACCGCATCGGCCAGCGCTCCCATCATCCCCAAGTGGCTCCCGCCGTAGACCAGGCGCTGCCCGCGGCGGCCGATCTCCGTTCCCAGCGAAATCGCCGCCGCGCGGAACGCCGGATCAAAACCTGGATTGGAGCCGCAGTAAACGCAGATACTTTCGATCATCCTTCGCAGTGTATCCTGGGCTGCATGATGCTCCGCCGCACATTTCTCGCCCGCGCCTTGCAGTCCCGGTCCCGCCAGACCGAACTGGCCATTGACGGCGAGAAATTCCTGATCAACAACAAGCCAACGTATCCCGGCCGCCAGTGGCGGGGAGACAAGATCGAAGGCCTGTTAATGAACACGCGGATGGTGCTCGGCTTCTTCGATGACCAGAATCCGGAGACCGTTTCCAATTGGAATTCTCCGGACACGAAACAGTGGGATCCTGCGCGCAACACGCGCGAATTCCTGGCCGCCATGCCCGAATGGCGCAGGCACGGCGTGTTGAGTTTCACCCTCAACATGCAGGGCGGCAACCCGCGCGGCTACGCCGGGCAACAGCCCTGGGTGACCGGCGCGTTCACGCCCCGCGGCGAGATCATGCCCGAATTTCTGAACCGCCTCCGCTCGATTCTGGACCGCGCCGACGAGCTCGGCATGTCACCGATGCTCGGCGTTTTCTACTTCGGGCAGGACCAAGTGCTGGAAGACGACAAGGCCATCCGCCGCGCGTTGAAAAATACCGTCGAATTTGTCCTCTCCCGCGAGTATCGCAACGTGACGATTGAAGTCGCCAACGAAAGCAACAATCGCAAGTACGATCACGATGTGCTTCGCCCGGATCTGATCCCATTGCTCATCCGCGACGCGCAGGCGATCAAGTTCCGCCAACGCCGTCTGCTCGTCGGCACCAGCTTCAACGGCAACACGCTCCCGCCGCCGGAGGTCACGCAGATTTCCGACTTCGTCCTGCTCCACGGCAATGGCGTCAAGGACCCGGCGCGCATAGGCGAAATGGTCCGCGCCGTTCGCAAACAGGCCGGCTATAAACCCAAGCCGATTCTCTTCAACGAAGACGACCATTTCGACTTCGATAAGCCCGTCAACAACTGCGTCGCCGCCGTTTCCGAATACGCTTCATGGGGCTTGCTCGACATCGAAGGCTACCAGACTCCGCCCGTCAATTGGGGCATCGATACGGATCGAAAAAAAGGATTCTTCGGCCTGGTGAAAGAGATCACCGCGTCTTAACGCCAATTGAGAATAATCTTCCCCGATTGTCCGCCGGCCATCAGTTCAAAGCCCTCCAGAAACTGCCGGAACGGGAAGCGATGCGTGATCACCGGTTTGATGTCCAAGCCCGATTGCAGCATCACCGTCATCTTGTACCAGGTCTCATACATCTCCCGGCCGTAGATGCCTTTGATCGTCAGCATATTGAAAATCACGGTGTTCCAGTCGATCGACATCTCCCCGCCCGCGGGAATACCCAACATCGCCACTTTCGCTCCATGCGCCAGATTCGCCAGCATGTCCCGGAACGCGCGCGGATTGCCCGACATCTCCAGCCCGACGTCGAAGCCTTCCTTCATCCCCAATTCCTTTTGCACATCGCCCAGCGACCGCTGGCTGACATCCACCGCCAGCGTCACGCCCACCTTTCGCGCCAGTTCCAGGCGATACGGATTCACGTCGGTGATGACGGTGTACCGCGCTCCCGCGTGTACCGCGACGGCCGCGCCCATGATGCCAATCGGGCCCGCGCCGGTGATGAGCACATCCTCGCCCAGCAGCGGGAAGGAGAGCGCCGTGTGCACCGCGTTGCCGAAGGGATCGAAGATACAGGCGACATCGCGGTCGATGGCCTCATCGTGATGCCAGACGTTGGTCATCGGCAGCACGATATAGTCCGCGAAACAGCCCGTGCGATTCACGCCCACGCCGCTGGTGTGCGCGCATAAGTGGCGTCGGCCCGCGAGACAGTTCCGGCATAAGCCGCACGTGACATGCCCCTCGCCGCTCACCAACATGCCCGGCGTAAAGTCATGCACATTGCTGCCGATATCCACAATCTCGCCTACGAATTCATGCCCGATCACCATCGGAACGGGAATCGTCTTCGCGGCCCATTCATCCCACTTGTAGATGTGGACATCGGTCCCGCAGATCGACGCGCGATCCACCCGGATCTTCA
>CAMDKT010000239.1 GCA_945900935.1 Candidatus Sulfopaludibacter sp. SbA3
CACCATACGCTGACGGCTCTCGGGCGATTGATAACTCTTATTCGCCTCCGCCGCCGCCTGTCCCCACAATGGCGCCAACACCGCCAGTCCAATCAGAATTTTCATAATGATGTCTCCATCGGCAGCGCCAACGCCGGCTCCGCCATAAAGTCCAAACGGTTCATCGCCTCCACCGCGTCCTGCACCGCCTTCTCCGTCGAAGGCTCCACCGTAATGACAAACGGCAGCGAAGTCTTATTATCCCCCGGCAGTTGCAGCACCGCGTCGAGGCTGATATTCTTCTCCGCCAAAATCCCCGCCAACGCCGCAATAATCCCAGGCCGGTCATGAACTCGAAACCGCAAATAATACGCCCGCTTTTGCACGAGCACCGATACCGGCCGGAACGCCGCCAACTGCTCATGCGCGAAGGGCGACACGCGCTCCGGACTCCCCGAGCGAATCTCTCTCGCCACCCGCATCAAATCGCTCACCACCGCCACGCCCGTCGGCTCCGGCCCCGCGCCGCGCCCGTAGTAGAACGTGTCCTGTCCATATTTCCCGCGCACCCAGATCGCGTTGTAAGCGCCCTGCACGCCGGCCAAAATCGTCGACTGCGGAATCAGCGCGGGACGCACCGAAAGGATTAACCCTTCCGCCGTCTGCCGCGCCGCGCACACCAGCCGGATCGTGTGCTTCAATGTATGCGCGTACTGGAAATCGATCGGCGTAATCCGCCGGATCCCCTGCGTAAAAATATCGGTTGCCTGAATCTTTTGCCCAAACGCCAGCGCCGACAAAATTGCCAGCTTGGAACGCGCGTCGAATCCATCCACATCCGCGGTCGGGTCCGCCTCGGCATAGCCCAGGCGCTGCGCCTCCGCCAGCACATCGTCAAACGCCGCGCCGGACTTCTCCACCTCGGTCAATATGTAGTTGCTCGTGCCGTTCAATATTCCCAACAACGCCACGATCCGGTCGCCCGAAATGCCCTCGCGAAGCACCGTGTGGATTGGTATTCCGCCGGCGACGGACGCTTCCATCGCCAGATTCACGCCCTTCAAAATCGCCTGATCCCACAACTCCGGACCGCACAGCGCCATCAACTCCTTATTCGCCGTGACGACCGATTTTCCATTCTCCAAAGCCGTCTCGACGATCTCCCGCGCCACCGTCGTGCCGCCCACCAATTCGGCCACAACATCGACATCGGGATGATTTACCACCGCCCGCCAATCGGTCGTCTGCATCGCCCCCTGCAGAGCCTCGGGAATCTTCTTATTCGAAAACTCCCGCGCGCATACCGCCGTCACTCGCAGTGGAAATCCAAGTTTTTCGGCGATTTGCACGCCATTTTCAGCCAAAATCGTAAGCGTTCCCGACCCTACATTGCCCAGGCCAATTATGCCCAGTTTAACTTCTGCCATAACCCGTTATGATAGCAGTCATGCTGGCGCGAACTTTGTTCCTTGCGGTCTTCGGCGTCCTGCTCATCGCCCAGGACCCTCATTCTCCCCCCGCTCTGAACCCCGACACTCCCAACATCCTGCGCACGCCCGACGGCCGCAACCGCACGGAGATGATCCTTAAGGCCGATCATGAAGCGTCCGTCAAGGACATCGAGACAATGCGCAAACTGGTCGATGACCTAAAGATTGAGATGGAAAAAAACGACCGCCATATTCTTTCCGTCTCCTCGCTGAAAAAGCTGGACGAAATTGAAAAGCTGGTGAAGAAAATCCGTGGCCGCATGAAGCGCTTTTAGTCCTTCGGCGCCATCCGCTTCACTAGCGTGATCTGCCCGGCGTGATACACGTCATGCATCGCCGCCCCGCGGATCATCCGCGCCGCCTTCGCCGTGAACGCCAGCGGCGCAAGCGTCCGTACCGTCTCCCGTAGCAGCCGGTGTTCCGTCGCCAACACCGCCAAATCCGCCTTCCACGCCTCCTCCGTCTCGGCCTGCGGGCGCAGAAACCAATCGGACCCCTCCAGAGAAAAAGAGTCCCGTTTTTCTCCGGTCAATCGCCTTCGCACGGCATACTTCCAGTAAGCCGCGTGAGCCGCCAGTTCCCAAATATTGTGCCGCGCCGCGGTCGGCCGCCACGCCGCCAACACGTGCCCGACACCCCGCAAGGAACCCCGCAGATTCGGCCCATGCCAAGCCTGCTTATCGTAGGCGTCATCCAATAAATTCAGGAAAAATTCTCGCTCCGTGGTAGGCGGCGCCATGTGCCTATGTTACGCTTCGAAAAGCCGAATCGACAAACAAGATGAGCACCATCCGCTTGAAATCGCAATTGATGACGGCGAGCGAAATTGATCGCACGCTGGTGCGCTTGGCGCACGAAGTTCTGGAAAAAACCAAGGATCACGATGCGCTGGCCTTCATTGGCATCCGGCGCCGCGGCATTCCGATTGCCGCCCGGCTTGCCGCCAAGATCAAAGATCTCGAAGGCCGCGTCGTTCCCGTCGGCACCCTCGACATCAACCTCTACCGGGACGATCTGACCACTGTCGGCGACCGCCCTCAACTGAACGCCACCGATATCCAGTTCGACGTCACCGGCAAAGACGTTGTCCTCATGGACGACGTTCTCTACACCGGCCGTACGATTCGCGCGGCCCTTGACGCTCTCTTCGAGCACGGCCGCCCGGCGCGCGTTCAACTGCTCGTCCTCATTGATCGCGGCTGGCGCGAACTGCCCATCGAAGCGCGCTACATCGGCCGCAAAATCCAAACCGCGGCCAACGAAATCATCGAAGTGAAGTTCAACGAAATCGACCAGACTGAAAAAGTGTTGCTCGTCGAAAAGGTCGAGGACTGAGCCCCGCAATGGCTCCCGGTCTCCTCGGTATCGAAGGACTCGATCGCGCTGAAATTGAGTCCTACCTGCACCGCGCGAAAGCCTTCCAGTCTCACGGCGCCAGCAACTTCAAAAAGTTGGATACGCTGCGCGGCAAATTGCTCGTCAATCTTTTTTTCGAGAACTCCACGCGAACCCGCACCAGCTTTGAAATCGCCGCCAAACGTCTCGGCGCCGACACGATCTCCATCGCCGCTTCGGGTTCCAGTGTCACCAAAGGCGAGTCCCTCGTCGACACGCTCAACACCCTGGCCGCTATGCGCCCCCACGCCATCGTGATGCGCCACTCCGCCAGCGGCGCGCCCCATTTCCTGGCCCGCCATCTTGAAACCCCTATCATCAACGCCGGTGATGGCATGCACGAACATCCCACCCAGGCACTGCTCGACGCGCTGACAATCCTCGATCACAAGCCTGCGCTGGAAGGCCTCCGCGTCGCCATCATCGGCGACATCATCCACAGCCGCGTCGCCCGTTCCAACGTCCATCTCCTTTCCAAATTCGGCGCGCAAATCGTCCTCTGCGGTCCCGCCCCCATGCTCCCCCCGGATCTCGCCAAACTCGCCCCAGGCGTGGTTCTAACTCACGATATCCGCGAAGCCATTGACGGCGCCGACGTCATTATGATGCTCCGCGTCCAACTCGAGCGGCAGCACGAAACGCCCTTCCCGCCCGGTGATTATTTCCGCTTCTACGGCCTCCGCCCGGAGCATCTCACTCTCACCCGTCAGGACACAATCGTCATGCACCCCGGCCCGATTAACCGCGGCCGGGAAATCTCCAGTGAAGTCGCCGATTCGAAGCGATCGGTAATCTTGAACCAAGTGGAAAATGGCGTGGCGGTCCGCATGGCCGTGTTGGAAAAAGTAATGGGAGTACAAGCAGCGTGATCCGCATTTGCATCAAGAATGGCCGCGTCATGGATCCGGCGAGCGGTCACGACGCCATCGCCGACGTGTTGATTGCCGATGGCAAAATCGCCGCCATCGGGATCGATCTCGACACCACCGGCGCTGAAATCTTTGACGCTACCGGCATGATCGTCGCCCCTGGCTTCATCGATATGCACGTGCATCTCCGCGAGCCCGGCATGGAGCATTCCGAGACCATCGAATCCGGAGGCCGCGCCGCCGCCGCCGGCGGTTTCACTACCGTCTGCTGCATGCCCAACACCAGTCCCGTGAATGACTCGCCCGTCGTCACCACCTACATCATCGAACGCGCCCGCCGTCTCTCGCCCGTCAATGTCTACCCCATCGGAGCGATCACCAAGGGCAGCTTGGGCGAGGAACTCGCCGCCATCGGCGCCATGAAACAAGCCGGTATCGTGGCCATCTCCGACGATGGCCGACCCGTGATGAACGCCCGCGTCATGCGCCGCGCCATGGAAAGCGCCAAGGCGTTCGGACTGCCCGTCATTAACCACTGCGAAGATCTGAATCTCTCCGCCGGCGGCGACATGCACGAAGGGTTTGCAAGCGTCCGCATGGGCCTCCGCGGCATCCCGGCTTGCAGCGAGGATGTCATGGTCGCCCGCGATATTCTGCTCGCCGAAGTGACCGGCGCCAAGTATCATGTCGCCCACATCTCCGCGCGCCATTCCGTGGAAATGGTCCGCTACGCCAAAGCTCGCGGCCTCGATGTCACAACCGAAGTTTGCCCCCATCACTTCACACTTGCCGACACCGACATCCTCCCCTACGACAGCAACTTCAAAATGAAGCCGCCGCTGCGCTCCTGCTTCGACGTGGAAGCGGTGACCGAAGGCTTGGCCAACGGCGCGATCGATGTCATCGCCACTGACCACGCTCCCCACCCCGGCTCAGAGAAAATGCAAGAGTTCGAGCGCTGCCCGTTCGGCATCACCGGCCTGGAAACGGCCATCGGTCTCTCTCTGGAACAACTGGTCCACAAGGGTCGCGTCTCGCTGATGCGCATGATCGAAATGTTCACCGTCAACCCGGACCGCATCCTGAAGCTTGGCAAGGGAAGGCTTGTCGCCGGCGCTGTCGCGGATATCACGATTTTCGATACAGACCGCGCATGGACGTTTGACATCAACAAGTCCCAATCCAAGAGCCGCAACACCCCGTTCCACGGCCGCGAATTCCGCGGCGGGCAAGTCGCCGCCATCGTCAACGGCCGGTTCGTTTGGCGGCTGACGTAGGGAACGCATCCTGGCGGATAGAATTGAATGATGGTACTCACAGCGCAGGAAGAATCTCTGATCGGTGTGGTTCGAGCACTCCCGCCGGATGAAGCCGGGAAGGTGCTTAACTGGGCGCGCCAATTAGCTGATCTCGCGGGAGGGCGCGCCGTCCAGTGGTCGGACTCGTGGACGGACGAAGATCTCGCCGATGCCACATCGGCGGCATTGCGGCGATTCGAAGATGAGGAGCAGGGGGAACTTTGATGCCGGGCGATGTTGTGGTCGGCGCTTTTCCTGGATCTCATCTGACAAAGACGAGGCCTGCTGTCGTGCTCTCGACGGAGGATTATCATCGACACCGGCCTGACGTCGTGGTGGGCTTGATCACCACGCAAGTTCCAATGCCTTTGTGTCCCACCGATTGCGAATTGCTTGATTGGAAACAGGCCGGGTTACGAGCATCGTCGTACTTCAGGTTGTTTCCTGTAACGCTTTTGCGTAGTGAGGTCAGGCTAATTGGCCGACTCTCAGATTCAGACTGGGGGTTCGTGCGGGCGCGCGTCCGGGCGGGATTGGTCGGCGAGTAGTTCCACGGCGATTCAATCCGCCAACGTCGGACGCGTCGACGGAGCGTATGGCTTTCGCTGTCGCCAATCCAAGGGCCGCAACACCCCGTTCCACGGCCGCGAGTTCCGCGGCGGGCAAGTCGCCGCCATCGTCAACGGCCGGTTCGTTTGGCGCCTAAATTAGGGCATTGATATACTTGCCACACGCATGTCAGTCACCTGCCGTTGGTATATTGAGCCACAGAGCCGAAAATACGCTGATGGGCTTGAAGCAGTCGAGCTTTACCTTTGCCGAGAATATGAAGGTCAAGTTGCGAAACCAGCAAGCGGTAAGCGAGCGGAAATCGTACTAATTACGGAGACAGGCCGCTACCTAGGTGGTTTGCGAACGTACCCTGGGACTGGGAACGTCTACGTCTGTCCGGATCTCAAGTCAGATCCGGGTGGCGAGAAAGTCAGCTTGGCGAGAGTGCTAAAAGAAAGCGGCGTTGAACCAAGGCAGGAAATCGAACTCGTCATGGAAGGCGGTGTTCTGAAGTTTGGCACCACTTAGTTGCGTGTGCCAAGTATATCGATGCCTAAATTAGGGGCCGTCGTTCCTCCGTCACCGTTCCCGGCGTTGCCACTTCACCGCCGTCACAATCGCCTGCCGGTTACCGCCCCACGCCGCCCTCCGAAAATCAAACAAATACCCGGCTTCCACCGTCAACTGTCCCGTCACCCGCATCCGCAGCCCGCCCGAGTTGCGCACCGAATGAAAGCCCTGCCGCACCGCCAGCCATTCGTTCTGCAAATACGGCGAGAACCGGCCGCGCCCAATTACCAATCGCTCATAGCTTCGGTACCGGTTGTGGTCCGGCCTCCCCGTTGCGATGTGGCGCTCCGCGGCCACTCGGGTCGTCAGCGCCAGCGAACCGCGAAATCGGAACGGCACTTCCACACCGCCAAAAACTCGCCGCCCCTCCGTCCAATCCCCCGGCCGGATCTGCTGCGGTTGCAAATACGCTCCCACGAACGGCGTGAACCGCTCCGCCGCGTTCCAGCGAAGGATTGCCCCGCCTCGAACCTGGTCCAAGTAGTGCAACTCATGCCGTGACCGCATCCGCTGGTGTACCGCCAATTCAAACCGCGAATTCGTGATCACCGGCGTGTCAAAGCTGTGCCAGGAATACACTTCGGCCCCGAACGCCATCGCGCTCGCCATGCCAACCGCCGCTACGCCCCGAAAAAGCACTATGCGTCTTTTGTAGCATAATTGTCACAATCGATGCAAGTATCTATTCAATCAGCGCCGGTTCCGAAGCAGCCCGTTCCAACGTGTCGTCTTCTTCGTAACTCGGCCGAATTTCCTCCTCCACTTCCGTCGAAAGCTCCGCCCCTGGATACAGCCGGCGTAAATCCCACTCATTCACCCACCGCCGCACGTAGGAGCGCATACTCCGCCTCATAGAGGCCTCTGCCGTGGGAATTTCCGGCGGATCCCAATCGTAGGCCTTCGCGTGCATCTCTTTCAGCCGTTGATAGGTATGCGCAAGTGTGGCCTCGTCGGGCTTCTGTAGCGACAACGCCTCCCGCTCGATGAGCCGCATTCCCGTTTCAGCGCGTCCGGCCAAGGTCGTGTATTCATCCGTCCCCTTCGCCCGGAACCTCGTCCCAACCATCACCTTGTCGCGCTTTTCCTCCAACACGGCGAGGCTGAAATCATCCGTTATCGCCGCCACCGCGGTGAGTCCCGGACAAGCCTCCCCTTCTACGCGCCCCATCCAGCGCGCCAGTTCGGCATACGACCGGCCTCTCTGCAGAAGGCTGTATCGCCCCGCCAGTTCCACCTCATCAATCAGTAACACCCAGCCGCTGTAACCCGCCGCCAATATCATTCGCGCCGCAAACAGAAATCGCTGAATCGCCAGATCCTTGATCTTGACTGTTTTGAGCGTATACTTTTCCGCGCAGCCAATCTGCTTCAACCCCTGCCTCACCCGGCTCACAGCGATCCGCTCGCCCGACCAGAAATTCCGGATGTCCTCCACCATTTCCGGATCGTTGCCCAGTTTGTCGTGCAGCAGAATCGTGGCCTTGAACAGGTCGCTCAGCCCGCTCGCCGGACCATTCGCCCATTCGAGAAACTCGGCGTATTTTCGCGTATTCGGCTGCAGGCGCAACGCGATTTCCCGCACCGCTTCCCCGCTCAAGCTGGGAACAACGGCCCCCTCAATCGCCGAAATAAACATTTTCGCGGGATCGAACAACGGCGTCTCTTTACTGATCACCACGCGGCTGCAAACAAAGTTCTCCGCCACCGCCGCATGTTCAAAATAGTCGAGTAAATGGGACTTCCCCGCGCCAAATCCGCCTTCAAGCAGCAGCCCCTGTACCTGCTTCCCCTCCTGGGCCGCCGTCGCCACCGTCGCCAGCCTCTCCAGGAACAGGGCCTCGGCGTTCCGCTGCGTGCTGCCCAGCATGTTGACGGCGTCTCGATTCGGAACTCCGCTCCGAAGCGCTTCCATCGCCCGTTGATAGTCGATTGCCTGATAACCGGTGCCCATATCGATTACACTCCCCGCTCGCTGGCCGAAATCCTCGCCAATGACGTCATCGGATTTACCAGCCGCTTGTCTCGAACTTCATCAAACACCCTGAATTTCAACGCAGCATAAGCGCCGATCCCGCGCCCGTGCGTCTCGGCTTCCAAAAACGCGATATCGGGAACCACGGTCAGCAAACACCCGTTCAACCGATCGGCCGCGTCAATAAACTGGCGTAACACTTCATAGCTATCCATCACCGCCGCTTTGCTATAAAACAGGCCGTTATCCTTCGGATTCCGGGCCAGCGTCACGCGTTGCGCGTCCAACAGAATCA
>CAMDKT010000240.1 GCA_945900935.1 Candidatus Sulfopaludibacter sp. SbA3
TTCAACGTAGCAGCTTCGCGAGCGAGGGACCGGATGTACCTGGTTCGCTCGGTAGAACCGGAGCAACTGAGCGAGAAGGACCGGTTGCGGCGCGGTCTCATCGCACACTTCGCGACACCCTTCGCCCAAGATGAGATGCGCGTGGAGGACCTGCGCACACTTTGCGAGTCGCCTTTCGAACGCGAGATGTACGACGAACTCACGCAGCGCGGCTACTGGGTGACGACTCAAGTGCGTGTCGGCCAGTTCCGCATCGACATGGTGGTTGAGGGACACAATGACGCTCGACTGGCGGTGGAGTGCGACGGCGACAAGTACCACGGCGCAGACAAGTGGGCCGACGACATGCAACGCCAGCGCATCCTGGAGCGCGCCGGTTGTGTTTTCTGGCGCTGTTTCGCCTCAGCTTTCATCCTCCGGCGAAAGGACATGCTGGACGACCTGGTGAAGACGTTGGCCGAGCGAGGTATCGAACCGATTGGGGCCGAAGGCGCGCCGAGAAGTGTGCATACCGAGCACCGCGTTGTATCTTCTCTCATTGAGCCGCCTGTTGGGCCGGACACCGTCATGCCTGTTGAAGTTGTCGAGATCTCACAGTCACCGATTCCTGAGGCACCGTCGGCCCGAACGACTTCGGCAAGAGAATCCGCACCTCCAGTAGACGCTCGGCTGCATCCGTCGACTTCCGATGGAGATCTCTTCGGCGGTAAGCGATTGATCGTTACTTCGGGCACCTCGCGAAACGCCAATCTGCGATTCACCGATTATGTGGAGTACGTTGGCCCTCCCGGGAAAGACCCTCGCGGCATCAACGAACATGCCGTCTCGGAAGGCATTGTCCGGATCGTCGCGGTTGAAGGCCCAGTGATCGCGAAACGAGCCTACGACATTTACCTGACGAGCTGCGGCATCAAGCGAATGGGCCATGAACTCATGAGTACAATGAATAAGGCGCTTTCCCATGCCATTCGACAGGGCCATGTTCTTTGTGAAGACGAGGCAGGTATTGGCGGCATCCTTTGCTCCGTAGTTAGAATAAAGGGGAGCACTCCGATCAGATTGCGAACCAGGGGGCCGCGGTCATTCGAAGAGATCCCGCGGAGCGAGCTACAAGTTGTCGCCAGGTATCTGTTGGAGCGGCACGGATTCCTATCTGGTAGTGACGATCATCTGCGTGCGGTCTTAGCGTGTTTTGATCTCAAACGGCTGACCACGCAGGTCGGTACGACGTTGTTGGATCTCATGGAGGGGAGTTTCCCTTACGTGGACGAGTTCTTGAGCGGGATGCGGGAATAGCCTGTCTCGCGACTCCGCCTGGTGCTAACCGAACATCCCCGCCAAGCCCGCCGCAGAACCAACCATCAGACCAACGGCTACAATTCGGTGCAAAGGACACCGGTGAGTCCGGTGCGCACTTCCAGCGTGCTTCCCGTCCCTTTCCAAGCGAGCGGACCGCACGGTCGCGCCGTAACCGCATCATTTCCACAGATTGCACATTGGCCGCCTGCGCATCCCGCCTTCGTCTCTGCGAGAATAGCTATGAAGTGGCGCTGAACTTCGAGTGGGACGCCCGCAAGTCCGTAGGTAATCTGGCCAAGCACAGAGTATCCTTCGAGGAAGCCACTGCCGTGTTTGCCGATCCTCTTGGCCGCATAATGAGTGACCCCCGTCATTCGATCGTCGAAGATCGCTATGTGCTGCTGGGAGTTTCACTGCGAAGGAGATTGCTGGCAGTCATGTACACGGAGCGCGGCGACGCATCAGGAACGCCATCGAGATTATGAAGAACCAACCCAGTAAAGCATCGGCGGCCAAAGTCGATAACGAAGAGATTCTTCCGGAGTATGCCTTCAGTCGTGCAATGCCCAATAAGTTCGCGGCCCGCTTCGCGGCCGGCAGCAACGTTGTGCTACTTGAGCCTGACGTGGCCGCCATGTTTCCCAGCGCTACAGAAGTCAATGAAGCCCTGCGAGCCCTCGCTGGAATCATTCAAAAAAACCGGGCGGCCCATCGGCCGGGCCGGCCTAACCCGCGCCGAACGGCATGACGAATCGCCGCCGGTTTCTACAATTTCCGTATCGCGAGCCCGATGATTGGCGTGAGGCCGCTTCAAGATCATGCGTGTCCAACTCTGCCATCACACCGGGGCCACTTTAATAGAGACCCTGCACGCAAACGGAGTTCTGGAAGTGATCTTTGCCAAAAAAGCCGCCGAACACCGCTTGGGAAAACGCAAAGCTAAGTTTCTTCCCATCCAATATTCGGTCGAAGAAATCGAGTCCATAACAGCCGTCAAACGCCGCCTCCACCCGAATGGGAGCCTCGACCGCAATACGTTTTTCGAGCAACCTTAACGCGCCGCGCCTTCCATTCTTTTTGCTAACCTCCGCCCCCACCCCGGTGCCAGAGACCCACTCGCGCCGCCTGGAAAAGGAACCGGCCTTAGAGCGCGGACAGAGCGGCGTTAGCCAGATCGCGCAGTGTCCTATCGGTAGTGGCGCTGGCCGCCTGCCGCAGATGACGCTTCGCCTCGGAGGTCCGTCCAGAGAGGATATAGAGACGCCCAAGACGGTAATGGATTGCTGGATCTCCAGGAGAGCGTTGCGCGAGGGCGGCTTCAAACTGAAGGATCGCTCCCGCCGGGTCGTCACGCTTGAAGCGGACCAGACCCAATGCGCTATGGACGCGGGCGCGAAGTGTCGCCGTGGCTTCCAACCATTCCTCCGGCGCGATGCGGAGCGGGGCTTTGGCGGTCTCCAGCAGCGCAAGGGCATGCTGGGCGGACTGAGCGGCACGGTCCAGGTTCCCGTTGCCATTGGCGAGTAGTTCAGCCAGTTCGACTAGCAATGGTACGTAGCCGGGGGCGATGGCCAAGCCCCGAGTGACGGCGGCAACGGCTTCATCCGATTGACCTTGTGACCGGTAGACTCTCGCCATAAGTTCGTATACGGGCAGACGAAGCTTCGATTGCGGGAAGGCAAGTTCGAAAAATTCGCCCTTTTCGATCACTGGTCCATCGTGAACGTCGAGATAAGCGTCATACTCGGCGATGGTTTTGGCCTGCAAGTCCGGCAGAAACTGGGAGTACGATGGGAGACGGAACAGAATGAATAACGCCGGTAACCATACTCGCTGGATCACAATTCTCGTAGTATGTCACATTGTCGCGGCTGGTCAACCGATTGACGTTACCCCATTATTACCAGTGGCCACAGGGGCAACCAGGGAGATTCGTCTAGCCGTCGTCGCCGGTGATCTGGAGCACGCCGCCGACCAATTGAAAACCCTGCAAGGGGCGGATCGAGACTTATGGCGGGGGATTTTGGCGATCATTCGTAATGACACAACAACGGCGATCCGCGTGTTGCCGCGCAGCGGCACCCCAAAGGCGCTGGGGGTGGCCTACTATCTGGCAGGGCAGCATTTGTTGTTCCGGGAACAAATGGCGGCGGCCATCCGAATAGCACCCGATGACTTCGGCGCATATTACTACCTGGGCCGGCACTACGACTCCGATGTAGGCGATTCGGAAGCGGCGGCGAAATGGTTTCGTCTGGCGTTGGAACGAAACGGCGGCTATGCGCGAGCACGCTTTTATTTGGGTAACTGCCTGGAGCGTTTGGGAGAGGAGGCCGAAGCCGAGATCGAGTACCTGGCGTCCCTTTCGGTGGCGCAATCTCTGGTGGGCTTGGCCCGCCTGCGTCTTGGCGCAGGCGATGCGCGGGCGGCTAGTGGATTCGTCCAAAAGGCGATGGAGATGGATCCCCGCGACGTCAGCGCGCCGAAACTGGCCGCGCGAATTTTCAGCGCGCTCGATAAGCCGCGCGATGCTTTGCGGGCTCTGGAAACGGCAGCGAGCCTGGCCCCGAGAAACGCCGCCATTCGCTACCAGTTGTGGCGCGCCTATCGGGCCGCCCAAGAGCCTCTAAAGGCCGCCGCCGCCTTAAGTGAGTTTGAGCGGTTACGGGCAGTCTATGGGACGAATCCCTGAGAAAAAGGGCTAGATGCGTCCGCCCTTTTGCGCGTGTTCCTCAGAAAATAAGTTTCAAACCAAGTTGGACCAGCCGTGGAGTGTTCGCTTGACCACCGATGATGCCGAACGTCGCCGGGTTGTTTATATTCGAGGCCGGTCCGCCGAAGACCACGCGGTTCATCACGTTGTAGAACTCGCCACGAAGCTGGATGGCGAGCGCCTCGGTGATGTGAACATTCTTGAATACGGAAAAGTCTTCGTTCAGGTACACCGGTGCCCGCACGTGGGGCATGCGGGGCGGCGCGTTCCCTATAGTAAAAAGTGCCGGCTGGCTGAAGGCGCCGATGTTCAAATAGCGGTCACGGGCAGGGTCGAAAGAACTCATCGCGACCGCGGATCGAACGTCCTTGCTGATCCAATTGGGCCGGTTGCTACCGCCAAATAGCGGCAGCGCGGGACCGCCGCCTACTGCGATCGTTGTGCCGGACCGGTACGACTGGATGGCGTTCAGCGCCCAGCCGCCAAAGGCTGCGTCTTTCACCCGCCCAGCGCCGGAGAGGAACTTCTTACCGCGCCCGAAGGGAAGATCGTAACTCCACGAAGTAACCATGACGTGGGTCTGGTCGGAGCCGACGATCGACTTTTCCAGTTTGCGGTTGAAGGTGTCAATCCCGCGCGAACCACCGCCGCCACCGGTGTCACCGAAAATGTCTCCCCCCGGAAATCCGACGTTCTTGGCAAGCGTGTAGGCGACAAGGAAAGACAAGCCGGAGGAGTGCCGCTTTTGAACACGCACTTGAATCGAGTTGTAAAAATTGTATCCCGTAGGTTGATAAACATCATCGATATTGGCGTATTGCGGGAAAGCCCGCAGGGCCTGGGCAACGGAGCCGGTAAAGCCAGGGTAGGGCAGTCGGATGTTAGCGGCGATGGCTTGCGGCGAGGACACGCTGGCGTTCAGCGTTTGGCCAAGACTGAGATAGCTCGGGTTCAACTGATTGGGAACCGATAAGCCCGTCCATGTGCCACTGGACTTAGTCCCGATGTAGGCAGCATCCAGACTGATTCCAAAGGGCAATTCTCTTTGAATGGCAAAGGTCCAACTCTGTGACAGCGCCATGCGGTTGGCGTCGCCGTTGATCATTGTGACGCTCCCGTTGTTGTTCAGCGATGGATCGAAGACTGGCGGCAGGACGCTATTCGGGGGAAAACCGCGGTCTAGCGGGAACGCGGAGGTGATCCCTAAATTGGTGGTTGTGTAGAAGGGTTGGAGCCCAAAGCCGGAACACCAGAACTGACAACTATTCATACGGCCAAAGGCCGTCTGCACGCGAAACACGCCATAGCCTAACCGGATAACGGTCTTGCGATCCATTGCATAAGTAAGGGCGAAGCGGGGGGAGAATCCCAATTTGTAGGCGGGGATAATCTGGTTACTTCCCGTGCGCCCTTCCCCGTTACCGAGGAAGACCAAACCGCCGGGCCGGTTTCCCGCCGCGGGGTTGGGCCGGGTGGGGTCGAGGAAAGAGATGATGCCGTCGCGCTCCCGGACATAGCCCGGCAATTCATAACGCAAGCCCACACTGATAGTGAGCCGCGTGGAGAGCTTGAATACGTCTTCCGCGTAGAAGGCCAGGAATTGATCGTTGTATTGCCGGGTGGGAGCCGGTACCGCGGCGTTGGCGGAATAGACTTCGCCCAGTAGAAACGAGGCGAATGGATTCCCGAAACGCGCGAAGTCGGTACTATTCGGCTGCGACGTGGAAAGGGCGTTGAAGTTAAATGTGCCGCCTTCATTCCGCCGGTCCTGGACGGTCATCCGCCGATACCGGAAGGAGCCGCCAAATTTGACTTGATGACGGCCGTTCACCCATGACATATCGTCGGCACCGCTCCAGTTCTGGAAGAACTGCGGATCGGTTCCGTTGTTATTGGAGTTGCCCAAATTGGCATAGGGGGTGGGGCCGGCGAAGGTTAGGATGGGGAAGCCGCGAGAGGACTCCGATATCCCGGGAATCTTCAGAACCTTGTTGCCTTCACGCGGGTCCAGGAGCCAACGCGACCATGTCGGGCTGGTGGGCGTGTAGCCAAAGCCAATACGATTGAGCAGCGTGGGACTGATGGTGTACGAGTGATTTAGACGCAGTCCGCTGGCGGTGGTTGGAGTCACGCGATAACCCGGATTCAACTCACCGGCCACGGGGCCGTTGATCGTTGTCTTGCCATTGACGTTCCAATAGGCCCCGGAAATCCGCTGCTTGGAATTGATCTGGTGGTCGACCTTCAAGCTCCAGTCGTTGTCGGTACTTGGCTGATTCTGCCGGCTGCGATAGTTGTTGAAAAAGCCAGGAAGGTCCGGCTGCGGGATCAGCGGGAGCGTCCGCTGGGCGACGCCGCTGATGCGGGAAGATGGAATCGTGTTGCCGGGAAACACCGCCCGCTGGAAGGCGCCGCTAGCATCGGCGGACGTAGTCGCCGGATCGTAAATAGGGAAAGGATAGTCGGAGAAATTGCCGCCGCGCTGGAGAGCGGTGGGAAGTGTGGCGAAGGCTCCCACGGGGACGCCGCCGCGGAGTTGGAATCCGGAGTAGGCAAAGAAGAAAAACGTCTTGTCCCGTCCGTTGTACTTCGGCAAAACGACGGGACCGCCGAACGTGCCGCCGTACTCATTTTGACGGAGGATGGCCTTGCGGCTCCCCCCGAAAAAATTGCGGGAATCCATCGCCTCATTACGAAAAAATTCAAAGAGCCCCCCATGATACTTGTTGGTTCCGGAGCGCATGGTGAAGTTCATTACACCGAAGCCGCCTCCAAATTCGGCGGGGTAAAGCGTGTTCTGAACTTTGAACTCTTCCACCGCTTCATAGGGGGGGCTCGCCTCGGCAATGAATCCCGGAGCGCCCATGTTTTGCATGTCGATGCCGTCGATAAGGACCTCCTGGCTGAAAGCGGGAGCGCCGTTGATGGATTTCGACCACTGGGTTCCGGTGACCCCGGGAGTGAGAAACATGAAGTTTTCGATCTGACGGCGGCCGGTAGCGCCGGTCGTCGCCGCTCCGCCCATGGAGATGGGAAGATCGAGCATTGCCTTTGTTGACATGACCGTTCCGATCTCGGCGGAGGTCGTCTGTAGTTGAACATCGCTGCCCGCTACCGTGACGGACTCACTCACCGAACCGAGCTCAAGGAGGAAGTCCACCTTCGAGACAGTGGCTGTACTGACCACGACCGATTCGCGCACCGCGGTTCGAAACCCTATCTTCGAAACGGCGATACGGTATGTTCCAGGAGCGAGACTATTGGCGAGGAACGATCCGTCGGAGGTTGTGCCGGCCGTCACCTCTTGTCCGGTTTCGATCCTGCGTAATTGAATGGAAACCCCAGGAATGGAAGAGCCGGAACTGTCGGTGACACGTCCAGTGATGCCCCCCAGGCTGCCCTGGGACCAAGCGATCGACACAATGGCTATCAGTGTTGCGAAATACTTCATAGTGAATCTCTCCTGTTTACTTTAGTTGGTGCATTCGCTACTGGATTCATGCGCAACATTGGATCCTGCGCAGTGAGGCCCGTCATCGCGGCGACTATATCAGAATGCAGGCGCCGATGATAGGGCCTTGACTCCCGGACCCTCCGCAAATGTGTTCTCAATGGGCGGGTCGCCGGGGGATCGAATTTTGAGTCATTCGCAAGTAGTCGAAGACGAGACGGGTGTTGAACGTGAGTGGCGCATCATTTCGGCGATGGATTGAGCGGGTTCCTGAAACGACTTGAGGATGCCCACCGCAACGCGGCGCGGGCGCGTGATGATTTCCGGGCCGCGTCCGGTGCGAATTCAGCTTCGATCCTCATCGCAGGTTCCAGTCGATGATGGAATGAACGCTTGCGATGCTCCAATGCCCCCGGTTGACGGCCAGTAAGCCTTTTGCGGTGTGCGGCTCGTTATCCCCAGTGCGATCTCACGGCTCTGCGCGCCGGTCTTTTTGTTGATCGATTCGCGCTCGATCAGCAAGACCTGCCCAACATGCGGGAAGTCGAGATAGGCATTGAGCGCCGAACCGCACCAAATCCGCCGCGTCTCGATACGGCGATGATCCGGCGGCGTGACCTCGACGAAATCGAGGGCCACGCGCGTCGCGAACAGCAACGCAATCGCGCGTTCCAACGCCGGCTGGCGGTCCACTTGTGACCGGCGCATGCGCCATGCGATCCCACACGACGAATGGGTCCGGCTATTTTGGGGTTCCTCGCTGTTTGGTGTGGGTAAGAGAGCCGGCTTAAGTTCGCCCGCGCGGAAGTGCTGGTCCTGGCAAGAGCATTCGGCCCGCAAGACCGGCCGTGGAAATGGCGGGCCGTGGAAAGCGAGGAAAACCAAGCGCAGGTTTTCGCTCTCTTCCCACCGCCCTTGGAAATCGCAAAAAGGCGCGATTTCCACATTCCCAC
>CAMDKT010000241.1 GCA_945900935.1 Candidatus Sulfopaludibacter sp. SbA3
AAATTCAAAATCGGGATTGCCGATCCCGACGATAACTGCATTGACGTATACACGCATGATATCGGCATTGTCCCCGTCCTTGATGGGGGAAAGGTTGCGGGATACACCTTGCTGGTCGGAGGAGGCTTGGGAAGTACGCACGGCATGAAGGAAACTTTTCCACGGCTGGGTGAATCGCTGGGATTTGTTCCCACGAACGGGCTGCTGGAAGTGGTGACCCGGATCGTCGAGTTTCAGCGAGACAACGGAAACCGAGGCAACCGATCCCGCGCACGGCTAAAGTACGTTGTCGAGGATTGGGGCATTGAACGGGTCAGGGCAGAGATCGAAGCAAGGCTGGGTTGGAAACTCGCGGCGGCACGTCCGGTTTGCTTCTCTCAAGGAGAACTCCACCTGGGCTGGCATCAGCAAAACGAACCGGGGCTGTGGTACGTAGGCATCTTCGTCGAGAACGGCCGGATCAAGGACACGGATGGACGCCCGATGCTTACGGGCCTGCGAGAAATTGTGCGCCGCTTCCGGCCTGCCGTCCGTCTGACACCATCGCAGGACCTGATCCTCAGTGGGATCCCGGAGGAGAAGGTCGAACTGGTCCGGGGATTGCTGAAAGACTACCGGATTCCCACGGAGAAGCAAGTTTCCAATCTCCGCCGTCATGCGCTGGCTTGCCCGGCCATGCCGACATGCGGCCTGGCCATCACGGAGGCCGAGCGGCGTCTCCCGTATCTCATCGATGCGCTGGAAGGGCTCGGCTATGGCAACGAAGAGATCCGCATGCGGATGAGCGGCTGTCCCAACTCTTGCTCGCGTCCTCCCACGGCCGAGATCGGCCTGATTGGCCGCTTCAAAAACAAGTACAACATCTACGTCGGTGGAAGCCCTCAAGGGACGCGCCTCGGACAGCTCTACGCCGAAGCCGTCGGCCCCCCAGGGCTTATACGTGAAATTGCCCGACTCATCGATGTCTACCGTGTCCACCGGCAACGGCAAGAGCCTTTTGGTGACTTTTGCTATCGGACAGGGGTGGCGAGGCTGCACGAACTTACGGAGAGCCTGGGTAGCGATCGGGAGGACATCTTGCGCAACCTTTCCTGGTCTCCCACGGACGAGGAGATGGAAGAAGCCCGAGTGCCGAATCCGGCGGGTCTCACAGCGAGAGTGGAAGCATTATGAGGAAGTTCTTAAGGACGGTCCTTTGCCCGTCCATGGCACGGAGCCTGTGAATGCAGCTAGACACCTATCGGCGCCCCCTCATGGACCTGAGGATCTCGGTCACAGACAGGTGCAACTTTCGCTGCACCTACTGCATGCCTCTCGACGAGTACGACTGGCTCGGGAAAAAGGAAATCCTGACGTTTGAAGAGATCGTGAGGTTGGCCACTCTATTTGTCCAACTCGGAGTGGAGAAGATCAGGCTCACTGGCGGTGAGCCGCTAGTGCGCAAGGATCTGGAGAAACTGGTCAGCCAGTTGTCACCCCTGCCCGGTCTAAAAGATCTGTGCCTTACAACCAATGGCTCGTTGCTCGCGGAAAAGGCCCCGGCTCTTAGCGCCGCCGGATTGCGGCGCGTCAGCGTCAGTCTCGACACGCTCAACCCCGAGAAGTTTCGAGCGATGACGCAGCGGGGTAATCTGAACAAGGTGCTGGAAGGCCTTTTTGCAGCGAAGCGCTATGGGCTGCGGCCCATTAAGATCAATGCGGTGATCGAACGAGGCGTCAACGACGATGACATCCTCGATCTGGTGGACTTCTCCAGGAAGAATGGATTTGGCATCCGCTTTATCGAGTACATGGATGTGGGTAACTCGAACGGCTGGCTATCCGAAAAGGTTGTATCGAAGGCTGAGATTCTCTCCAGGATCACGTCTCATTACGGCTTGAGAGAAACAGGAAGGCAGGGCGGCAGCGCTCCATCGGTGGATTACCAGGTCATCGATGGCGCTGGGGACATCGGGGTAATCGCTTCTGTCACCGAACCCTTTTGCTCGAGCTGTACACGCGCGAGATTGACGGCCGACGGAAAACTCGTGACGTGTCTGTTCTCCGCGCGCGGCCATGATCTGAAGGCACTGATAAGAAACGGGGCCAGTGACGAGGAGCTCCGAGACGTGATCAGCGCGGTGTGGAGGGTAAGGACGGACAGGTACTCCGATGAAAGATTGGAAGCAATGAAGTCGGGCCGTGGGTATGAGGCGAAAGCTCATAAGAAGATCGAGATGATCACCTTGGGGGGCTAGCCCGGACGAGATATCCCGGTTCTTGGGGTTCGTAGAAAACATCATGAAAGTGAGGTACATCCATGCAGGATTTCCGGATCGAAGCAGATTCTCCCGGTGAGGCGCAGGTCCCGGCCGGCGCTTACCACGGCGCACAAACCGCGCGAGCGGCGGATCATTTACCAGAAGATGCGGTAGTGCCGCTCGTACGGATCTGTGCGGGGGGCACTCAGCGATGAGCGTCCCTACCGCGACCTATTTTCCCTATTTCCTGTTTTGGCGGCAACGTCATCGACTAGGTCTTCCTCTAAAACGGGTGCGATCACTCCTTTACCTGCTGGTCGTGCCAGCGCTGTTCGCGCAGCCATCCCCCAGCGACGAGCTTTGGACGGCCATCAAACCCATCTACGCCAAGACTCTGGAACATCCGTTTCTAAAGGGGCTTACGGATGGCACCCTGCCACCGGGGCGCTTTCATTTCTACCTCCAACAGGACGCCGCCTACCTCGACGCCTTCTCCCATGCCCTGCTCGACCTGGCCGCAAAAGCGCCCCGCCGCGATTGGGCCGAAACGCTCCGCCGCCATGCCAAAGAGGCCATCGCCGCCGAAAAGAAAGTGGCCCCCGCGCCCATGGCGCCGGTCAACTACGCTTACGTCAATCACTTTCGCGCCGCCGTCGCGAACGGCACCTTCGCCGAGGGTTTGGCCGCGTTGTTGCCCTGCTATTGGATCTACCAGGAAGTGGGCCGGGTACTGGTCAGGAAGGGTTCAAAACGCCTCGCCTATCAGAAATGGATAGAGAACTACGCCGGAGAAGAATACGCGAAGAGCGTGCGCCAAGTCCTGGCCATGTTCAATGCCGAAGCCCCGAAGCTGACGGTAGCCCAGCGAACCCGATGCCGCGAGTTGTTCGTGCTCTCGGCCCGGTATGAGTACTTGTTCTGGGACATGGCTTGGCGCGAGGAGCAGTGGTTGCCATGAGTATGAGGCGAAAGCTCATAAAAAGATCGAGATGATCACCTTGGGGGGCTACATCCATGCAGGATTTCCGGATCGAAGCAGATTCTCTCGGTGAGGTACAGGTCCCGGCCGACGCTTACTACGGCGCACAAACCGCGCGAGCGGTGGATAATTTCCCCATCAGCGGTCTGGTCTTTCCCCGGCGATTCATTCGCGCGCTGGGGTTGATCAAGCGGGCCTGCGCGCGTGCCAACATGGACCTGGGGGATTTAGATCCCCGGATCGGCCTCGCTATCATGGCAGCGGCGACGGAGGTCATCGAGGGCCGATGGGATCGAGAGTTCGTGGTCGACATCTTCCAGACTGGGAGCGGGACTTCGACCAACATGAACGCCAACGAGGTGATTGCCAACAGGGCCGCCGAGATTCTAGGCGTACCCCAGAGCAACAAGGTGGTCCACTCGATCGACCACGTCAATATGTCGCAGTCGTCCAACGACGTGATTCCCACGGCGATCCATGTTGCCGCGGCGACTGGCATTACGGAGGAACTGATCCCCGCTTTGCGGCACCTGCGGCAGACGTTGACCGCCAAGGCCGCGGCGTTCGACCCGATCCTGAAGTCAGGCCGGACCCACCTCATGGATGCTATCCCGGTCCGCCTCGGCCAGGAGTTCAGCGGCTACGCTGAGCAAATTGCAAAAGGACTTGATCGCGCCGCCCACGCCCGTGACGCCTTGCTAGAGCTAGCTCTAGGCGGAACAGCCGTAGGAACCGGGTACAACCGCCGCCCATATTTCCCGGAAAAGGTGATCGCCTACCTGACCCAGGACACCGGACTTTCCTTCCGGGAAGCGAGCAATCACTTCGAGGCGCAGGGTGCCCGTGACGCTTGCGTCGAAGCCTCCGGAGAGCTGAAAACGATCGCGTGCAGCCTTATGAAGGTCGCTAACGATATACGCTGGATGGCCTCGGGGCCGCGCACGGGCCTGGCCGAAGTCGACTTGCCTGCCATACAGCCGGGCAGTTCGATGATGCCGGGAAAAGTAAACCCGGCTATTTGCGAGGCAGTAACCATGGTTGCGGCGCAGGTGATTGGCCACGACACAACCATCGCCGTCTGCGGGATGAGCGGCAACTTTGAACTGAACGTGATGATGCCGGTGATGGCCTATGATCTGCTGGAATCGATCCACCTTCTCTCCTCGGTCAGCCGCGTCTTCGCCGACCGATGTGTCGGCGGCATCACGGCTAACATCGCGCGGTGTGAAGAGACCGTCGAGCGCAACCTGTCGATATGCACGGCGCTGGCTCCGCGGATTGGATATGACAAGGCGGCGGCGATCTCCAAGGAAGCCCACGCAACAGGACGCACCATTCGGGAGGTAGCGCGGCAATGGGGTGTCCTGCCCGATGAGGAGATCGACGCTCTGCTCGATTTCCTGAAGATGACGCAGCCCGGCGTTCCTGGCCGGAGCGGGTAGAGACAATAACCCGGCCGGTGGAGATCATAGGGTTCTTGAAGTTCTGTGGTGCAGGTAGAGGAATTCATGAATGGCATAGACGACGGCAAAGAGTATTCTGATCGCACCGGGATCGTCATCGCCGGCGGCGGCTTCGGGGCGATGAACGCCGCCATGGCTCTGGACCGCCAGCTTGAGCGCGGTTTGAGGGCCGAGGTGACACTGATCAGCCGCAACAATTTCTTTCTCTTCACCCCCCTCCTGGCGGAGGTCGCCGCCTCTCTTATTGAGCCCCGGCACGCAGTAAATCCGATCCGCCGGTACGAAAACAGAAAAAAGAGGCGCAGAGCCTGATCACCGCGAAAGGAGAACAGTATGGAATACAACGTCGCACGCAAGCTATTGCTGATTTTGTCCTTCTCCATCGCTTTGCTGAACTTGCCAGGCCAGCGTCTCTTTCAGCACCACCGCGCGGGTCTCTTCGAGGACGCCTTCCTCTTTCAGGAAGTCCTCCAGTGACGAGCCTATATGCTGGTTGCGCTTTTTCATTTAGTGACATCCTTGACGGCCCGGTACCCGGCAGCCAAATTTTAGGCGACACGTCTCCTGCTTGTCGGCTTTGGCCTCGGATCATCTTCGGCAATGCCGGACAGAACCACCGGCGCGCGGTCGGGAAACTCGACTACCAGCGAGAGATTCCCGCCCATGGCCTCGACCGTTTTTCGAAGCGTGGACAGCAAGAGATCGCTCCGTTTTTCCAGGCGCGAAACACTGTCCTGGCTGACCCCGAGCGTTTTGGCCATCTTGACCTGCGTGAGCTTGCGCGCGTGCCGCAGTTCGCGCAAGGTCATCTCCTCGGCGATCAGCTCGGCGGCGCGAGCCTCGACCTTCTTGCGTTGGGCGGGGCTCAGTTCCTTCATTTTGTCCTTCAGCGTGATTGGCATGGCTATGTCCCCTTCTTCTTCGTTCGTGACAGGTGCTCATCAAATCTTTCGTCGGCCTTTGCTATGAGCTGACGATAAAATCTCTTCTCGCCTCCGCCCGACTTGTCTCCCGCGATCAGAAGGACCGCATTGCGCTTCGGGTCGAACGCGAAGGCGACGCGCCAGACACCGTCTGCCGCGTCAAAGCGCAACTCCTTCATATTCGCGTGCCGCGAACCCTTGAGCGTATCGACGCGGGGCCTCCCGAGCCGCGGGCCAAACTGCTCCAGCAACAGGGCATGAGCGCGCAATTCGCTCTGCACGTCATCCGGCAGCGCGTCGAATTCGGGATCGAAGTCCTTATGGAATTCAACTTCCCACTTCATTCTCATAGTATGTCATGCAGTTAATATGTTGTAAAGAACATATTGAGGAGAGCCAGACGGCAGTCTATTTTCTGCGCGCACCCCCTTGTGCGCTGGGAGCCTGTTTCACCGAACCGGTGAAGCTCAAGAAGAAGCCCGCCGAACAGGCATAATTCTCTCCGGGGGAAATTCGGGGGAAATTCCGGGACTGGCTACGCTTTCACTTAATTCTCCTGCCAATGTGATCCGTTAAATCGAATTAGGACACTACCCATCTTCAAACCGTCTTGACTATTAAGTCAAGACGTGCTAGCCTTGAATCAGCCCGATATTTCCAGAAAGGTTCGGTATCTATGAGCCCAACGATGACATCGATCGAAGACCTCGCAAATCAAGACTACAAGTGGGGTTTCGTCACGGAGATCGAAGCGGATACGATCCCCAAGGGGCTTAGCGAAGACGTCGTTCGCCTGATTTCGGCCAAAAAGAACGAGCCCGCATTTATGTTGGATTGGCGTTTGAAGGCCTACCGCCACTGGCTCACGATGGAAGAACCCAAGTGGTCCACCGTCCGCTACCCGGCCATCGATTATCAGGACATCATCTACTACTCGGCGCCTAAGACCAAAATCGATCAATTGAAGAGCTTGGACGAGGTTGATCCGGAACTGCTCAGAACCTACGAGAAGCTCGGTATCCCGCTACGGGAGCAGGAAATTCTCGCTGGCGTTGCCGTGGACGCGGTGTTCGACAGCGTCTCCGTGGCCACGACCTTCAAGGGAAAGCTGGCGGAGATGGGCATTATCTTCTGCTCCTTCTCCGAAGCCGTCCAGGAGCATCCGGAGCTGGTTAAGAAGTATCTCGGCTCGGTGGTTCCGCATTCCGACAACTTCTTTGCCGCCCTCAACTCCGCTGTATTCAGCGACGGTTCCTTCGTCTATATACCTCCTGGGGTCCGCTGCCCGATGGAGCTGTCCACTTACTTCCGTATCAATGCGAAGGACACCGGGCAGTTCGAACGCACGCTCATCATCGCCGACGCGGGCGCCTACGTCAGCTACCTGGAAGGTTGCACGGCGCCGATGCGGGATAAGAACCAGTTACATGCCGCGGTGGTTGAGTTGGTGGCGCTCGACAATGCGCAGATCAAGTATTCCACCGTGCAGAACTGGTACCCCGGCGACAAGGAAGGCAAGGGCGGAATCTACAACTTCGTGACCAAGCGCGGCAAATGCCTGGGCGTCAATTCGAAGATCTCCTGGACGCAAGTAGAGACCGGCTCGGCCATCACGTGGAAGTACCCGAGCGTCGTGCTTATGGGAGACAACTCGGTTGGCGAGTTCTACTCGGTGGCTCTGGCGAACAACTGGCAACAGGCGGACACCGGCACGAAGATGATCCACATCGGGAAGAATACCCGGAGCACGATTGTCTCCAAGGGCATCTCCGCGGGCCACGGGCAGAACACATACCGGGGAATGGTCAAGATGCTGAAGAGCGCTACGGGCGCGCGGAACTACTCGCAATGCGATTCGCTGCTTCTGGGCGACCAATGCGGCGCGCACACGTTCCCCTACCTGGAAGTGAAGAACACCACGTCACAGGTTGAGCATGAGGCCTCCACGTCCAAGATCGGCGAAGACCAGATTTTCTATTGCCGCCAGCGCGGGATCGCCGCGGAAGACGCAGTTTCGATGATTGTCCACGGGTTCTGTAAAGAAGTCTTCCGGGAACTCCCGATGGAGTTCGCCGTCGAAGCGCAAAAGCTGTTGGGAATCAGCCTGGAAGGCAGCGTTGGTTAAGGGAATATAAGATGGCATTACTTGAAATCAAAAACTTACATGCGAACGTCGCCGGCAAGGAGATCCTGCGTGGCATCGATCTGACGGTGGATGGGGGCGAGATGCATGCCATCATGGGGCCGAATGGGTCTGGCAAGAGTACGCTCGCTCAGATCCTGGCCGGTCGCGACATCTACGAAGTTACCAGCGGCCAGGTCTTGTACGACGGCAAAGATCTGCTGAGCATGCCGCCGGAACAACGTGCGCAGGAAGGGATCTTCATGGCGTTCCAGTATCCGGTGGAGATTCCCGGCGTCAGCAACATGTATTTCCTGAAGGCGGCGTTGAATACGATACGCAAGAGCCGCGGTCTGGAGGAACTGGACGCCATGGACTTCCTGACGATGGTCAAGGAGAAACTGGCGCTGGTGGAAATGGACCCGGCGTTTTTGAACCGGCCCGTGAACGCGGGCTTCTCGGGCGGGGAGAAGAAGCGCAACGAGATTTTCCAACTGGCTGTGCTTGAGCCGAGGCTGGCGATCCTGGACGAGACCGACTCCGGTCTCGACATCGACGCACTGCGGATCGTTGCCAACGGCGTGAACGGGCTGCGCACAGCGGACAGAGCGATGATCGTCGTCACGCATTACCAGCGTCTGTTGA
>CAMDKT010000242.1 GCA_945900935.1 Candidatus Sulfopaludibacter sp. SbA3
TTCCACATTCCCACCGCCGCGACGGCGATATTGTCGTTTCCAACTTCAAACTCCAAGAAGCGAACCCGGCACTCCCTCATCCATTCGAGATTCCTTCCTTGCCGACGCCTCCAAGAACCGAATGCCCTCATTGCGCACACCCGTCCTTATCCACACCAAACAGCGAGGAGGCCTCATACCGGGATCGGAACAATCGATAAGCCGTCACCATTAGCTATAGACGACGTAATCTATCTGGTCAAGAAGCTTGGCAACTTCCTCACTTTTCGGATCATCCAAGAGCGTTTCCTCGGGCGTGCGCCCGGCGAGTTGGCGCAAATGTGTTCCCATCCAGCCCGCGGCTTTTTCCTCATCGCCGAAAACATCAATGGCACGTATCCACATTGCCGGGGCGATTCTGCCCACGATGCATTCCATGGCTCATTATAATCTTATCTTCTGCGTTGCGGCGACGCACCCAAGAGGTATTCGCCGGGCCGCGGCCGATTCATTTCGCCGTCTTAATCTCGCGATCCAAACGAAGAATCATACCGGAGTCGGTCACCGCCCACAACCGGCCGTTGGGCTGGCGCGCCAATTGAACACGGCGCGCGATCGCGCGGTAATCGACATCCATTTTCGTCCACACGAAATTGGCGCTGCCCTCCTGAATCACCGTTTCAAGAAACCGCACCTTCTGTGGAATGGGAAGAGTGCGAAGTCCGGTGGCGTCGACGCCGCTGATGACCACCGCGCCATTCGCGCCGAGCGACACATCCGTAATGGCGGTATTCTTCTCCCGGAAAATCGACCGGTTGCGCCCGGTCTTGAAATCAACCAGCAGGACTTCGGAGGGCGTCTCAAACGTGTGGAAATACTCAAGGAGCGCGGCCGCGCTGCCGCCCTCGGGACGTATGCGCAACGCCGTCAAAGTACCGAAGACAGAGTTCGTTGACGGTGTCCACGTTTTGCCGGCATCGCGTGTTTCCAAAAGCAGCATCATCCCCGGAAATTCGCGACGCCGGGAGACTTCTTCAGGGACCATCCAATCGGGATAAATGGAATCATCCCGGCGCGGCGCGCGGCTATTGCCGCCGATCATGCCGTAGTCGCCGTGCATCGCAACGGCCAGGAAGCCCGCATACTGCGGAGTCGCCTTGACGTCTTTCAGAACGGGGAGCAGCGTCCACGTTTTGCCGCCGTCGTTGGTCTCCCAAGCCGACTTGAAAGCGCCGCCCGCCCATCCCTTTGTGGCCGACACAAACTGCATCTTCATGATGTTCTTCGTGCCGGAAATCTTCTTCCACTCGCGCCCGCCCTCGTCGGAACGCCAAACGCCGCCCGGCGTGGATATCCAGCAAACTTCATCGGTGAAGCAGGCAAGCGAAAGCGGCTCGTCCTTCAGCTTGACCAGATCCCACGACTTCCCGTCGTTGGCTGTCACCAGGGCGACCGGTCGCTGCCGGCCCTTCTCAGTGAGAATGCCGATCGCGATGCCGCGCTGATCGCTGGCGAATTCAATGGCGCGCAGGAACAGGGAGGACTCGTCCTGGTCGTGCTGATAGGCGACGTTCCACTTATCGGCGGCGATCACTGGCAGGAGTGCGAAAACGGCGATGGCGGCGAGGCGCATGGGTATGTTAAACCGAGCCGGCCAGGACGCCGCCGGCGAGAATTTGTTCAATGGAAAGCGTTCGCTCCAGCGCGTCGCGATCCAGACGGGCTAGCAGCAATAGACATCCTACCTGTTCACCGACGGTGGTGAGAAGTTCCATTTCGTCGCCGGTGTAGGAGTGCGGCTGGCGGTGCTGAACATTCAGGACGCCGACAACACGGTTGCGGGCGATGACGGGCGCCGAAAGAAAGGCTTCATAGGTATCGGCCTCCAGTTCGGAAAACGCTTTGAAGCGCGGGTCGTTGAAGGAATCGCGCGACAGCGCAACCAGCCGGCGATTACGGGCGACCCAGCCGGTTAGGCCTTCCTGCATCGATAGCCGAACGCGGCCGACGGCGGAGGCGGGCGCTGCGTTGGAGGCGCACAGAACAAGCTGCGGACCATCGGTGAGGTAGATGATGCAGGAATCGCACTCCAGGTATTCGACGAGCAGGGCGACGATACTTTGGAGTACCTGTTGCAACGTGGATTCACGGACCATCAGGCGGCTGATGCGTTGGAAGAGGTGCAACTCCTCCTCCAAACGGGATAGGCGGAGTTCAAGATCGCGGAGTTTCGGCACCGCCCTTATTATCACAGGGTTGGGGACGGCGTGAAAACAGTTACAATGCAAAAAGATGCCGTCAATCGCTGAGGCCGTGCGGTCGCTGAGTGCGCCCGACGCCGATGCCGCCTCCTATTTGGACTATCACCGGCGGCGGTACGAATTTCTGCTGAACCTTGTGTCCGGTGTGCTGCGAGGACAGACGCCGCGCGATGGGGAGCCCTTGCGTATCCTGGATGTCGGCATGTCCCACCAGACGCGATTGGTACACGCCGTTTTTCCGGATGTTACATTGTCGACGCTTGGCTTTTTCGACCATCGGTTTCAGCAAATGGCCGACGTGGAGCACACTGCATTCGACTTAAACCTGTCGAATGACGCGACGAAGTGGCCGGCGCGGGAGCCGTTCGATTTCATCCTGTTCGCGGAGGTGATTGAGCACTTGTATGTGCCGCCGACCTGGGTGCTGCGGATGTTGCGGGCGCTGCTACGGCCGGGCGGCGTGTTGTTAATTCAAACGCCGAATCCGGTGAATCTCGCCCGGCGGCTGGCGTTGTTGGGCGGGAAAAGTCCATTCGAAATCATTCGCGATGACGCGACCAATCCGGGGCATTATTGCGAGTACACGGTGGAGCAGTTGCTCTATCTGGCCAAGGTCGTCGAGATGGAGGTCTTGGAGTACTCGGTGAAGAATTACTTCGGAGCGCGGAAGCCGCTGTATAACCTGGTTTGCAATGTATTGCCGGGCCGGATGGCGGAGGGAATTACGATGCTGTTGCGGCGGCCTTACTCATAGCGCAACGCGTCGGATTAACGAGTGAAAGTTTCGTTTTTCCCCAACAATCTGCTATTCTCAAGTCTTCCAAGGTACGCCCTCTTTCGGGGGCGTTGAAAAGGGAACCCGGTTCGATTCCGGGACTGTCCCGCAGCGGTAATTGGGAACGACAATTGCAAAGCACACTGGCCCACAACACGGCTGGGAAGTGGCAATCGGTAGGCCGCCCATAAGTCCGAAGACCTGCCTCCGGAACAGCTACCAAAGCTGACTTCACTTTGCTCTCGCGGAAGGGGCAGGGCTCATGAGCCACAAGTCTATTCTTACGTTCGCGGTGTTTCTCAACGCCGCTCTATTACACGCGCAGATCCCCGTCAGGGGAACCGTGCAAGACCCGCAAGGGAAGATGGTTGATGGCGCGAAACTCGTGCTATACAGGCATGGCGCGTCCTCGGCATTGGCGCGAACGCGCAGCCAGAATGGGGAATTTGTGTTCCCCGATTCCGGGCCTGGCGAGTATCTGTTGGAGATTACAGAGGCCGGCTTCCAGCGCGCGTCGCTCCCGGTCAACGGAGGCAAGCCCGCAACGGTTCGGCTGAAAATCGCGGGAGTGGATCAACACGTTGTCGTCACTGCCGAAGGCGCGGCCCAGACGATTGACCAGGTCTCGAAAGCGGCCAGCGTGATCGACGCGGCGGAGATCGCGCAGCGGAATGAGTACAGCTTGAGCGAAGCGCTCCGCGACACGCCGGGATTGCTGATTCGCAATCTCGGCGGACCCGGCCAGGCGACTTCCGTGCGCATACGCGGTCTGCGCGCGGATGCGACCGCGATCCTGATCGACGGACTGCGCTTCCGCGACGCGGCGTCCATTTCGGCCAGCGCGGAGGCCTATCTATCCACGTTCAACGTCATCGCTTTTGATCGCGTGGAAGTGCTCCGCGGATCGGGTTCGTCATTGTACGGGACCAACGCCGTGGGCGGTGCCATCAACGTGGTCACCGACGCCGGCGGCGGCGCAGCGCATGGCGGCTTGCAGATGGAGGGCGGCACGCTGGGCCTCATGCGCGGTCGCGCCACCATCGCCGGCGGCATCATGGACAACAAGCTGACCTATTCCGCCGGGCTCCTGCATTTGAACGTGATGAGCGGCGTGGATGGCGACGACCGCGCGCGTAGCAGCGGCTTTCAGACCTTCACCCGTTATGCGTTCAAGCCAACCGCTTCGCTCGCCGGACGCGTGTTTTTCTCCGATGATTTCGTCCAGCCGAATCTAAGCCCGACGACATCGGGACTGCCGGCGGCGAACATTCCGTCGTCAACGATTATTCCCGCCATCGCGCTTGCCCCCGATCAAGTGCTGCGTTCCACTCTGGGCCTGCCGATCACCGCGGGAAACGCCACATTTATTCCGGGCCGGAATGACCCCGACAACCGCCGCTCCTCGCGGTTCTGGACGGGCGCGTTGATCTACCGTCAAGCCATTCACCCGTTGGCCGAATGGGTGACAAGTTATCAGCGAGTGCACACAAACCGCATTGGAATGAATGGTCCGGCAGGCCCGGGCTTCCAGCCGTTGGTCTCGAATCACAGCCAGTTTGTTGGGGATATTGATACTGTGGACTCGAAGCTCCTGTGGCGGCCGCGGCAATGGTTCGCTCTCACCGGCGGCTACGAGTTCGAGCGCGAAGGGTATCTGAACCTGGATGATAACCGCGTCACCGGCCCCAGCCAAGTCCGCACACGCACGCTCGCCGAGCAGCGTTCGAACGCCGTCTACTTCGCCAATCAGATCACGCTGGCCCAACAACGCCTGCAGATTTCGTTCAGCGGCCGGGCGCAGATGTTTGCCCTCGACAAGCCGTTTTTCGACTATTCGGGCGTCGTGAATAATTACGCGCGCGTCCAGGCCGTAACGCCGCCCCGCGCACTGACCGGCGACGTGGCCGTCTCCTATTTCCTCCCGCGCTCGGGCACGAAATTGCGCGTCCATGGAGGCAACTCCTATCGCGCGCCGGGACTCTACGAACGCTACGGCACGGGGTTCTTCTACAACTCCATATCGAACGCGATTGCCTTCAGCCCGTATGGCGATCCGCGCCTTTCGCCGGACCGCTACAACTCGGTGGATGGCGGCGTCGACCAATATCTTTTCCAGGACCGCGTCCGTCTCAGCGGCACCTGGTTCTATACACGAACTGTGCAAGTCACGCAGTTCGATTCGTCAGCCAACAGCGTCCGCCCAGGGCAGGATCCGTATGGACGCAGCTTTGGCTATTACAATGGCGCGGGCGGTTCGGCGCGCGGCGGCGAGTTGACCGCGGAAATGCGGCCCGTGCGCGGGACGTTGTTCCGGGCCTCCTACGCATACGTGAACGCCGACACCAGCCAGGACAGCACGGTCCGCGGTGTATGGAGCGCCCTCGGAGTGCCCGCGCATTCCTTCATGGCGATGGTGAATCAGCAACTCGGCCGGAAGACGGAAGTCACCGTCGATCTCTATCGATCGTCGAACTACTACGGGCCGCTGTTTGCAGGCTCGCGGACTCGTGCGTATGAGTTCGACGGCGTGACGAAGATTGACGCTGTGCTAAACCGTGTATTGTGGAGCGGCGACAAATATACGTTGAAAGGATACGCGAAGGTGGATAACATGCTGCATCAACGGTATTTTGAAAACGGCTTCCTCGCGCCGCGGGCCTCGTTCCTGACGGGCCTTCAGGTGTTGTTCAAATAATGCGCGCGGCGCTGCTACTGCTGGCAGCGCTTGCGGCTGCGGTCGCGCCGCAACGCATTGTATCCACGGCGCCCAGCTTCACGGAAACGCTTTTCGCCATCGGCGCGGGCGCGCGCGTGATCGCCGTGTCGACCTATTGCCACTATCCCGCGGCGGTTGAAAAACTGCCGCGGATCGGCACCTATTTGTAGCCAAACGTCGAAGTGATCGCGCGGCTGAAACCGGATCTGGTGCTGGTGCACGCGGAACAAAAGATGGGCCGCCGCGCTCGCCGGAGCCGGGGCGGTGATCGCATTGGTGACCGCGCTCGGACATCTACGAAAGTTTTCGTCGTTCACGCTTTTGCTGACGGGGATCGCGGTGAACGGCATCTGCACGTCACTGATTTTGTTGCTTCACAGCTTGGCGGGAATCACCAAAAGCTTTCAAATTACGCACTGGCTAATGCGCGGCGTGGATGCGATAGAGTTCCCCGTCCTCGGCGTCCTGGCGCTGGTGCTCGCGCCGGTATTTGTTTGGATGCTGCGGCTCTCGCGCGTGTTGAACGTGATCTCCTACGGCGAGACGTGGGCGGCGGGGCGCGGCGTCGATTTCAAGCGCGTGACGTGGCAGGGCTTCGCCGCCGGCGCTTTAATCGTCGGCACAACGACGGCGGTCACAGGGCCGATCGCATTCGTCGGGCTTCTTGTTCCGCATCTTCTACGGCGCATCGTCGGGCCCGATTATCGCGTGCTGATGCCGGCGTCCTTATTCGGCGGCGGCGCTTTTCTCGTAATCTGCGACACCATCCCCCGCAGCGCGTTCGCGCCAATGGAGATCCCCGTCGGCGTGACCACCGCGCTCCTGGGCGGGCCGTTCTTCGTCTGGCTGCTGTGGTCGCGTTAACGGCGGACGAATAAAAACAGGCCAGCCGCGAAAAGCAGAGTCCCGAGCACCAGCGCGCCAATCGGAACAATCGCCGCCATTCCATCAAACCGCCGCCGCCCGGCAGCCGTGTTGGCGCCCCACCAGCCGAAGGCCATGGCCCCAAATCCGGCGTATAAAAACGCCTCAAACATCGAGTGGCGTGCCCTCAATCTTCGCGCGGATCAGGTCTCGAACGCGGCCGAACTCCTCAGCCCCAGGATCCGGAAACGGCCAGTGCAGCGTCGTCTGCGCGCCGGGAACATAGGGGCAATTGTCACGGGCATTATCGCAAACGGTGATGAGATACCGGATCGGACGCCCAAGAAATTCGTCGATCGCCTTCGACCGGTGGTGCGATATGTCAATGCCGATTTCCGCCATCGCTTCAATCGCCTGCGGGCGCACCGAAGTGGCGACAGTCCCCGCGCTGGCGACTTCGAATTGATCGCCGCGAATGTCGCGCATCAACCCTTCCGCCATTTGGCTGCGAGCGGAATTGGCCGTGCAGACGATGAGGATTAGAGGCTTTTCCATTTAGTTTTGATTGGTGTAAAGAAACTTCCCGCCGCTTTCACGCACCAGCGTCAAGCGTTCCCGCCCAACCAACCCTTCCACCCGCGCAACACTGGGCTTTTCGACAATTAGATAATATCGCATGTGCGTGTTCCATCGCTGCTGGAACTGTCGATCGTCCAGGAACACGTCAGGCGCGCCGGGCGCATGACTGCCGTACTGCAGGTTATTCACCCGCCCATTCAGCAGCAGCGCCTCGCGCCGATTAGCGTAGAAGAAAATGCTCGAAAATGTGTAGTACTGGTTGTCGACAATCAATGTGCCGGGAGGCGCTGCCAGCAGCGCTTCCGCCAGCGGGCGCGAGCCCAAATAAGGATCGAATGTAATTAAAGCCGTGCGAGCCGCGTGAAGGAAAAGCGTCATCATCACCGCCAAACCAATCGCGAGTTGAATCCGCCGCAACCGGAACGAGGCATACGCCCCGATAACAAACGCCGCGCCCGCCATCGCCAACGGCACGCGCAGGTACGCGAACGAGTCAATTGTCAGGTCGCCCATGTGTCCCAGCGAGAGCGTGTACGCGTCCGGATTCTGCGTCAACGCGCGGGAAATATCGCCGGGCGCGGGTAGCCCCCGCACTCGCAGCAAGATGAACGCGATGGCGCCGGCGGCCAACCCTGCGACAGCCCCAATCGCCAGTTGTCCGCGGCGCAGCCACCCGCTCTGCCCCTGCTCCATCGCGCTCGCCAGCAGCAGCGCCAGCGCCGGGTAGCACGGCATCGAATAGTATTCCTGCGTCGTCGAGAGCGTAAAAAACACCAGTAAAAATCCGGTCCAGCATAACGCCAGCAGTCGCGTCATGCTCGCCCGGTCCACCGGTTCAAATCGAAGGCGCGCAACGGCCGGAAAGTAGAAACTCCACGGGAACAGCCACAGCAAATGAAAGAGCCAGAACAGGTACCGCGGAACGGTGTTGTAATCCCGAGGCCACCGCATGTTCAAGAATCGGAACACGTGCTCATTGAAAAAATAGAACCAGAAGAAGCCATGATATTGACCCGGCTCGCTCTTCAGCGTGAAGTCGAAATAAGGCGGATTTCGCAGCGTGGCCAGCACATGCCACGGCGCGGCGATCGCCAATAGAATCACGGCTCCGGCAAACGGCCGCAGCTTCCGCCACTCATTCCAGCGCCCGGCAATCGTAAGCCACAGCACGATCGCGGCAAGCGGA
>CAMDKT010000243.1 GCA_945900935.1 Candidatus Sulfopaludibacter sp. SbA3
CCCGGTCGCGGTTCATTGCGCGACATGAAGCTGACGATGGCGATTCAAGCCAAGAACGGCGACGTGGTGGTTGCCTCCGGCAAGAAGGTGACCGCGCGGTTGGTGAACGAAATCTACAAGGCGAAGATTGAGCGCTTTGAGATTGCCGCCAACGATTTGGAAGGCGCGGCGGCGATTGCCGATGTCATCGATATGGAGACGGGCGAGATTCTGCTCGAAGCCAATCGGGAAGTGACGCCGGCTGCATTGAGCCGGTTTTTCGACGCTGGAATCGAGAACGTCGATGTGTACTTCCCGGAGCGCGACGAAGCGGGGAATGTGCTTTCGAAGACGCTGGACAAAGACACGGTAAAGACGCAGGACGATGCGTTGCTGGAAATCTACCGTAAGTTGCGGCCGGGCGATCCGCCGACACGCGATACGGCGACGCAGTTGTTCCAGGGCATGTTCTTTGACGCCCGGAAGTACGACTTCTCGCGCGTTGGGCGGATGAAGTTCAACATCAAAATCCACGATAAGGCCGACGCGACGCCGCTGAATAAGCGGACGTTGGACGAACGCGATTTCGTGAACACGATTCTGTATCTGTTCCGGTTGCGCCGCGGAATTGGTTCCGTGGACGATATCGATCACTTGGGCAACCGCCGCGTCCGGGCGGTGGGCGAATTGCTTGAGAATCAGTTCCGGATTGGCCTGGTCCGCATGGAGCGGGCGATCAAGGAAAAGATGTCGGTTAGCCAGGAGATCGCGACAGCAATGCCGCACGATCTGGTGAACGCCAAGCCGGTGATGGCGGCCATCCGCGAGTTCTTCGGCTCTTCGCAGTTATCGCAGTTCATGGATCAGACGAATCCGCTGTCGGAAATTACGCACAAACGGCGTTTGTCGGCCCTTGGACCGGGTGGTCTATCCCGTGAGCGCGCTGGTTTTGAAGTTCGCGACGTTCACACAACGCACTACGGCCGCATCTGCCCGATTGAAACGCCGGAAGGTCCGAACATCGGATTGATTTCGTCGCTGTCGTGCTTTGCGCGGATCAATGAGTTTGGCTTTATCGAGAGCCCCTACCGCCGCGTTGTGGACGGTGTGGTGATCGATGAAGTGCGGATTTTGAATCCGGGCGCCACCGAATACAAAGTGGGCCAAGTTGTTCTGCGGGTCGATTATGACAAGGCTGTAAAGGCGATGGGCGAGGGCAAGCAGCCGGCCGAAGTCGAAGCGCACAGCGATTACTTGTCGGCATGGGAAGAGGACAAGTACGTCGTGGCGCAGGCCAACATCGTCCTGGACGCCAAGGGCGCCATCGTCGACGATCTGGTGAACGCGCGGCAGGCAGGCAATTTTTCGCTGACGCAACGGGCTGAAGTCCAGTACATGGACGTGAGTCCGAAGCAGTTGGTCTCGGTGGCCGCTTCGCTGATTCCGTTCCTGGAAAACGACGACGCCAACCGCGCCTTGATGGGTTCGAACATGCAGCGGCAGGCGGTGCCGCTGTTGCGCGCCGAAGCTCCGTATGTCGGTACCGGCATGGAGCGCGTAACCGCCCGCGATTCGGGCGCTGTGGTTATCTGCAAACGCTCCGGAATCGTGGACTCGGTTGACTCCGAACGCATTATCGTTCGCGTGGACGGCTCGGGTGCCCATGAGGGGCAGATGTCGCGCGAAGTGGGCGCGGACATTTACACGCTGACGAAGTTCAAGCGGTCCAATCAGAATACCTGTATCACGCAAAAGCCGATCGTTAAGGTTGGCGTGCGGGTGAAAAAGGGCGATGTTCTGGCCGACGGTCCTTGCACCGATCAGGGCGAACTGGCGTTGGGCCGGAACGTGCTCGTCGCATTCATGCCGTGGCGGGGTTACAACTTTGAGGACGCCATCATCATCAGCGAAAAACTGGTGAAGGAAGACTACTACACTTCGGTCCATATCGAGGAGTTTGAAGTCGAGGCACGCGACACGAAGTTGGGACCGGAAGAGATCACTCGGGATATCCCGAACGTGCCGGAAGGCGCGCTGCGGAACCTGGACGACTCGGGCATTATTCGGATCGGCGCTACGGTGAAGCCGGGTGACATTCTGATCGGCAAAGTGACGCCGAAGGGCGAAACGCAGTTGACGCCGGAAGACAAGTTGCTCCGGGCGATCTTCGGCGAAAAGGCCGGCGACGTGAAAGATGCCAGCTTCTACTGCCCGCCTGGAATTGAAGGCGTGGTTGTCGATTGCAAAATTTTCTCGCGCAAGGGTACCGAGCTCGACGAACGTTCCAAGCAGATTCTGGAAGAGAATATTCAGCGGCTGCATCGCAACCTGGATGACGAAAAGCGAATTCTGGGTGACGAGCGCGCCAAGCGGCTTTCGAAGTTGCTGGACGGCCATATGGTGTTGGCCGATCTGCACGATGAGAAGACCAATAAGAAGCTGGTGGCCAAAGACACCACGCTCTCCCGCGACATCCTGGAAAAGATGCGTTCGCGCGACCTCAAGCGCATGCGTTTGAAGGACCGCGACCCGCATTTGAACGAGCTGATCGACGAAATCGAAGAGATGACGTCGCGCCAGATCGCGGTTCTTGAGAAAATCACCGAAGAGAAGATCGCCAAGCTCAAAAAGGGCGATGAGCTGCCTCCGGGCGTCATCAAAACCGTGAAGTGCTATGTGGCGATGAAGCGCAAGCTGTCGGTGGGCGACAAGATGGCCGGGCGTCACGGTAATAAGGGTGTTATCTCGCGCATCGTTCCGGAAGAAGATCTGCCGTATCTGCCCGATGGGCAGCCGGTGGAGATCATTCTGAATCCGCTGGGCGTGCCGAGCCGAATGAACGTCGGACAGATTCTGGAAACGCATTTGGGCTGGGCCGGCATGAAGCTGGGCCGGCACTTTGCGACCCCCGTATTTGACGGCGCGCATGAGGCCGATATTAAGGCGCAGTTGGCCGAAGCCGGGCTGCCGAATTCGGGTAAGGTGAACCTGCTCGACGGCATGACCGGGAATAAGTTCGAACAGCCGGTGACGGTGGGATGCATTTACATGCTGAAGCTGTCGCACTTGGTTGACGATAAGATCCACGCGCGTTCCATTGGACCGTATTCGCTGATCACGCAGCAGCCGTTGGGCGGCAAGGCGCAGTTCGGCGGACAGCGGTTCGGCGAAATGGAAGTGTGGGCGCTAGAAGCATACGGCGCGGCTTATACGCTGCAGGAACTGCTTACCGCCAAGTCCGACGACGTTTACGGCCGCGCGAAGATCTACGAGGCCATCGTCAAGGGCGAGGCCGCCGCGGAACCGGGCGTGCCGGAATCGTTTAACGTATTGATCCGTGAGTTGCAGGCGCTGTGTCTGGACGTGGAACTGCTGAAATCGCAGGTTGACCCCGTGCCGGAGACCGCAGCAGCCGCCGACTAATTCTGATAAGGAGAAATATCGCCATGTACCGCTCTTCCCCCTACGAACGCGCGAATCTGATTGCTGATTTTGATTCGATCCGCATTAGTCTGGCCTCTCCGAATAAGATCAGAAACTGGTCCCACGGAGAAGTAACCAAGCCGGAAACCATTAACTACCGAACCTTCAAGCCGGAACGCGACGGGCTGTTCTGCGCCCGTATTTTTGGCCCGATCGCCGACTGGGAATGCCTGTGCGGCAAGTATAAGCGCATGAAGCACCGCGGCGTGATCTGCGATAAGTGCGGAGTGGAAGTTACGCTCTCTCGTGTGCGGCGGGAACGGCTCGGCCACATCGAACTGGCCAGCCCCTGCTCGCATGTGTGGTTCTTTAAGGGACTGCCGTCGCGTATCGGTTACCTGCTGGATATTACACTGCGGGAACTGGAACGCGTCCTGTACTTTGAAGCCTTTGTCATCGTCGATCCGGGCCAAGTGGAAGGCATCAAAGCCGGAGACGTCATCACCGATGAACGGAAGCGCCAGCTTGACGTAGAGGCCCACGGCAAATTCGTTGCCATGATGGGTGCCGAGGGAATCAAGGAACTTCTCAAGAAGATCGAGTGCGATAAATTATCGCTCGAAATTCGCGAGAAGATGAAGACCGAAGTTTCGCAGCAGAAGAAGCTGAAGTTCGCCAAGCGTCTGCGCGTTGTGGAGAGTTTCCGCAAGTCGACCAACAAGCCGGAATGGATGATTCTGGATGTAATTCCGGTGATTCCGCCGGAACTGCGCCCGTTAGTGCCGCTGGATGGCGGCCGTTTTGCGACTTCCGATTTGAACGACCTATATCGCCGCGTTATCAACCGCACCAACCGGTTGAAGAAGCTGATGGAACTGCACGCTCCGGACGTAATTGTGCGCAACGAAAAGCGCATGTTGCAGGAAGCTGTGGATGCACTGTTCGACAATGGGCGTCGCGGACGCGTGTTGCGCGGAGCCAATAACCGGCCGCTCAAGTCGCTCTCCGACGCGCTTAAGGGCAAGCAAGGCCGCTTCCGGCAGAACCTGTTGGGCAAGCGCGTGGATTACTCGGGCCGTTCGGTTATCGTGGTCGGTCCGGAACTGAAGTTGCACCAGTGCGGTCTTCCGAAGAAGATGGCGCTCGAACTCTTCAAGCCGTTCATCTATCACCGGTTGGAACAGCGTGGCCATTGCACGACGATCAAGCAAGCGAAGGAACTGGTTGAACAACAGGATCCGGTGGTTTGGGACATCCTGGAAGAAGTGATTCGCGATCATCCGATCCTTCTGAACCGCGCGCCGACGCTGCATCGCCTTGGCATTCAGGCGTTCGAGCCGGTGCTGGTGGAAGGCAAGGCGATCAAGCTCCATCCGCTGGTTTGTACCGCGTTTAACGCCGATTTCGACGGTGACCAGATGGCGGTTCACATTCCGCTGTCGCCGGAGTCGCAGATTGAAGCGACGACGTTGATGTTGGCGTCGAACAACATTCTGTCGCCGGCTCACGGCGCGCCGATTGCGATTCCGTCGCAGGACATGGTGCTGGGGTTGTATTACCTCACCAAATCGCGCGTAGGATCGAAGGGCGAAGGCAAGAAGTTTGCCTCCATGGACGATGTGCTGATTGCGCTGGAAATGGGCGAAGTGGAAACGCTCACCCCCATCAAACTGCGCTATACGGGCCGGGTGCTGGATCTGACGACGTCGAAAGACGGGCAGAACCTGATGCACACCGAGCCGGTTCCGTTTAACAAGCAGGACATGGACACGACGGTCGGCCGCGTGATCTTGAACGATGTGCTGCCCGATGAGATGCCCTTCGTCAATGGTTTGTTGAAGAAGAAGGGTCTCACGCAGTTGGTGCAGTACTGCTACCTGAAATTCGGGATGCACACAACGGTCAAGATGCTCGATGACATCAAGGCGCTTGGCTTCATGTACGCCACCAAGGCCGGCATCTCGATCGGCATTGACGACATGGTGGTGCCGGAGCAGAAGGCGCAGATGGTGAAGGACGCCGAGAAGGCTGTTATCGAAGTCCAGAGCCAGTATCAATCGGGCGCTATTACGCAGGGCGAACGGTATAACAAGATCATCGAAATCTGGACGCGCGTTACCGAAGAAGTTTCCGACCGGATGTTCAAAAAGATGGAAGAGGACGACCGTACGGGCCGTTACCTTAACCCGATTTACATCATGGCCGACTCCGGCGCCCGCGGTTCGAAGCAACAGATTCGGCAGTTGTCCGGTATGCGCGGCTTGATGGCCAAACCGTCTGGCGAGATTATTGAAACCCCGATCACGGCTAACTTCCGCGAAGGCCTGAACGTGTTGCAGTACTTCATTTCGACGCACGGTGCCCGTAAGGGATTGGCCGACACGGCGTTGAAGACGGCCGATTCGGGTTATCTGACCCGGCGGTTGGTGGACGTGGCGCAGGACGTGATCATTAGTGAGCACGATTGCGGCACCAGCGAAGGCATCTATGTAGAGCCGATTGTGGAAGCGGGCGAAGTAATCGAGCCGTTGCGCGACCGTATTGTGGGGCGCGTGGTGCTCGAGAATCAGCTCGACTTTGAAGGCCTGCGGATTGTCGGCGTCAACCAGATGATCACCGAAGACCTGGCGACGGGTATTCAAGCGGCCGGTATTGAGCGGGTGAAGATCCGATCGGTGCTGACGTGCGAAAGCCGCCGCGGCGTTTGCCAACTCTGCTACGGACGCAATCTGGCCACCGGCCGGATGGTGGAACGCGGCGAGGCGGTGGGTGTGATCGCGGCGCAGTCGATCGGTGAGCCGGGAACCCAGTTGACGATGCGTACGTTCCATATCGGCGGCGCGGCGACGCGCGCGTCCGAGCAGAACACGCAAGAGTCCAAGGGCGCGGGCATCATCAAGTACATCGGCATCAATACGGTGAAGAACGCGGCCGGCGAGAACATCGTCATGAACCGCAACGGCATCCTCGCGATTGTCGACGAAAAGGCGCGCGAGAAAGAGCGCTATCAGGTTGTTTACGGTGCCAAGCTCAAGTTTTTGGACGGCCAGGCGATCGGGGCTGGAGATGTGATGGTGGAATGGGATCCTTACTCGTTCTCGATCCTCACCGAAGTCAGCGGCAAGGTCCACTTCAAGGACATTATAGAAGGCATCACGGTGCAGGAACAGGTGGATGAGGTTTCGGGCCTGTCGCAGTTGGTCATTGGCGACTCGCTCGATGGCAAGAAAGTTCCGGCTATCATCATCAGAACCGAAGGCGGAACCAAGCACGACGAGAAGCGGTATTTGATGCCGACGCACGCTCACCTTATGGTGCGCGACGGCGACACGGTGCATGCGGCCGACGTGGTGGCGAAGATTCCGCGCGCGACTTCGAAAACCAAGGACATTACGGGCGGTTTGCCGCGCGTCGTGGAACTGTTCGAAGCCCGCAAGCCGCGTGATCCGGCGCAGATTGCCGAGATCAACGGCGTGGTTCGGTTCGGCGAAATCACCAAGACGAGCCGGAAGGTCTACGTGACCGGCGACGACGGGCAGGAGCGTGAATACGCCATCCCGCGCGGCGCTCACATCAATGTGCAGGAAGGCGAGCGTGTGGCGGCGGGCGACCAGTTGATGGACGGCCCGATTGATCCGCACGATATCCTAAAGGTTCGCGGCGAGAAGGAACTGCAGAAGTATCTCGTTAACGAAGTGCAGGAAGTCTACCGGCTGCAGGGTGTGAACATCAACGATAAGCACCTGGAAGTCATCGTGCGGCAGATGCTGCGATGGCTGAAGGTGGAAGATATCGGGGACACCGACTTCCTGCCGGAAGAGGTTGTGGACCGCTTCAAGTTCAAGGAAGAGAACGAGAAGACCAACGACAAGGGCGGGCGTCGTTCCCACGCGCGGCCGATCCTGTTGGGTATCACGAAAGCGTCGCTTTCCACCGATTCGTTCATCTCCGCGGCGAGCTTCCAGGAGACGACGCGCGTCCTGACCGAGGCCGCGATCAACTCTAAGAAAGACAATTTGCGCGGCTTGAAGGAAAACGTCATCATGGGCCGCCTGATTCCGGCTGGCACGGGCATGGATTACTACCGTGGCGTGCGGATTGCCGGCGAGGGAGTTCAGGAAGAGGAGCCGCAGCCCGAAGTCGAGATTTCGTTCAATGACTCGATGTCGGATTACGAAGATACGGCGCGGACGTTTTATGCGGGCGGGCTTTCGGAGACCGAAGGCGCGCCGGACGAGACGATCGTGGATTTGCTGGGGAGGAATTACTGGCGAAGGCGCAGGAGCGCCAGTCCGATCAAACCGCCGGAGAGCAGGAGCATCGAGCCAGGTTCTGGCACTTGACCGACCCCGCCGGCGGCGCCAAAAGATTGGTATTGAGCGAGGCGATCCCGGCGGCATTGAGGCCGAAGGAATAGTCGAAGCGGCCGTTCCCTTCTACCGTCGGGGACAGCTTTAGCCCGGGGGGCACCAGCGTTTCCACGAGTAGCAGTGTACCAGTGGGGTCATAGATTTTCAGAACGAGCTGGGCCATTGTCAGGCCGGTCGTTTTTCCCGGCTCGGTCGCGTTAAACAGAATCTCCAACTGGGAGGCATTGGTATAACTGAGCGATCCGATTCATCGGGGCCGATACCAGTGCAAGCGGCCGGTCCTACTGAGATGCTTCCGCCGGCAAATCCGGCGCAGCCGGACTCCACAGTGTTGTTAGCAGTCGATTGGGTGGTAAGCCTTCGGGGCGCTTCGCCGAAGCCCTGGCCGTAGATCGTAGGTCCGTTTACGATGAGGTCCGTTCTGACAATGGGAGAGCCGAAAAGTGTTCCCGAAAAAGCCGTAGCAGTGAAACGCAAGTGTTTTTCCTCATCAAAAATATTTGCATGATCAAGGTACTCAAGACTACCTAGTTTTTGGTTAAGCGGCCAAGCGGAACCCCTCAGCCCTGGTTAGATCGAGCCGGTCGC
>CAMDKT010000244.1 GCA_945900935.1 Candidatus Sulfopaludibacter sp. SbA3
TGGTTGATAAGGAAGGCTGCGCTCGTTATCGACGGGGAGGAGCAGCCGTTGCGAAAGCATAGGGCGGCGGCGCGGTATACGTCGCTTTATTGGCATTTTATGGGGGTTTTGTGGGTGGGGTTGATGGTGTTGCTGATGGCTTGGGGGTAGATCAGATGCAGCCGATGGGTTCTGTTAGCGCTGAGGAGCAGGACCGATGGCTGCTGGAGAACAGAGCAGCGATCAACCTTAAAATCAGCCGGGGAATCGAAGAGGAGAATTGTGCCGCCGATGAACGCAGATGAACGCCGATGGAACAATGTGATTCCCACTGAGGGCGTTCATCTGCTTTCATCGGCGGCTGTCACATTTTGGCTCGGAAGGACACTAGAACTTGGCTAGATCCGGCCCCGCGATGCGTGAGATTTGACTTCACTCGGTGCCGGGCAGGAGTTTGACGACGGCGAAGACTGGGCGGTGATCGGAGGCGATGGGCTCGTCGATTACCTTCGCTTCGATGACGGTCCAGCGATTGGCGGGGCGGAGGAGGATGAAGTCGATTTTGTTTTTTGCGGCGGTGGTCCAATGCTGCATGAGGGTGCCGAGGAGGAGGTCATCGGCGGGGGCGTTTAGATCGCCGGCGAGGATGGCGGGGAGGCCGATGGGGAGGTTGGCCAGGGCGGCACCGGCCATGCGGTCTTCTTCGCTTTTGTGGTCGAAGTGGGTGGAGAGGAATGCCAGGTCGATCCCGCAGCGGTAGGGGCGGGTTTCGATCATTAGGATGGAACGGGGCTCCATGCCTTCGCTGGCGTCGATGGGGAAGACGCGGGAGCCGAGGACAGTGCCGTTGACAAGAATGGCGTTGCCGTAGCCGCCGCCTTGGAAGGGCATGGATGCGCCGAAGATGCCGCGCATGCCGGTGAGGCGTTCGAGTTCGCGGACGGTGTCGCGGCCTTTCAGTCGCTCGGTGCGGACGTCGACTTCCTGGAGGGCGACGAGGTCAGGGCGGGCTTCGCGGATGACGCGGCCGATGCGGGGGAGGTCGAGTTTGCCGTCGGTGCCTTCGCCGTGATGAATGTTCCAGGCGAGGATGCGTAACTCGCAGGCGAAGATTGGGGTCATAATAAGGGTGAGGGCTAGTAGTCGTCGCATGTAAGGGTATTGTCTCGCTTTGCGGGGGTTAGCGGGAACGTGAGAGAATAAGGGTTTGAAAATTTCAGGAGTCTCAGCATGAAATTCGTACACGGTGTGATTCTGGCGCTGATGTTCTCGGTGATGGTTTACGTTGTGAATCGGGATATGGCCCGGCAGGATTTCGGGTCTGGTGGTCCGGTTTCGGCGGGATTGGTGCAGACGGCATACGCGGCGGAAGAGCCGGCGGCGAAGATGGATTGGCGGATGCTGCGGGAATTGAACTATCGGACGGGGAAGATATCGCCGTCCTTGAAAGCGCTGGATGGGAAACTGGTACGGATTCCGGGGTACATGGTGCCGCTGGAGGATGATTCGGAGATTGTGAGCGAGTTCCTGCTGGTGCCGTATGTGGGCGCCTGCGTTCATACGCCGCCGCCGCCGCCGAACCAGATTGTTCAAGTGAAGATGAACAACACGAAGAAAGTGAAGATGAGTTTTTGGGATCCGGTGTGGGTGGAGGGGAAGCTGCTGATTTCGACGGTGAAGAGCCCGTATGGGGAAGTGGGATTCCAGTTGACGGGCATGCAGATCGAACCCTACAAGGACGAATAATGTTTATGCGATTCACGGTTGTTCTGGTTGTGGCGGGAATGGCGGTTTTCGGGCAGGCGCGGAGCCGGAAGGCGCATGAACATGGGTCGGCGAAGGTGAGCATCGCGTTTGAGACGGCGACGGGCGCGCCGAAGGGCGTGATTGCATTTGAGGCACCGGCGGAGAGCGTGGTTGGCTTTGAGCATGAAGCCAAGAGCGTGGCGGACAAGACGAAAGTGGCGGCGGCGTTGCGGATGCTGGCGGCGCGTTTTGGGGAGATGGTGATCTTGCCGGCGGTTTCGGCGTGCAAGGTGACGAATAAATCGGCAAAGGTGGAGGCGTTAAAGGAGCAGCATTCGGAGGTTCATGCGGAGTTTGCCGTGGCTTGCGCGAAGCCGCTGGCTGGATTAGAGATCCGGTTTGGATTTATGAAAGTGTTCCCGAAGATACACGATGTGGAAGTGGCTTTGCTGGCTGGGGAGCAGCAATCGAAGGCGGATGTTGAGAACGATAAGGGTGTTTTGAAGATTGCCAAATGAGCGAGACGTCCCCCGCGATACGGCTGACCGATCTGCACTTTTCCTACGGGAAGGGGCCGAAGATTTTGGATGTTCCGAGCTTGGAAGTGAAGGCCGGAGAGAAGGTGTTTTTGTTTGGGCCGAGCGGGAGCGGGAAGACGACGTTGCTGGGCGTGCTGGCTGGCGTTTTGGGCGGGTATTCGGGGCGCGTGGAAGTGCTGGGACGGGATATCGCGAAGTTATCCGGATCGCAGCGGGATGCGTTTCGCGGGTCGCATTTGGGGTATATTTTCCAACTGTTTAATTTGATTCCGTACCTTTCGGTGATGGAGAATATTACGCTGCCGTGCCGGTTGAGCGCGGAACGGCGGGGGCGGTTGAACGGGGTGTCATTGGAACAGGCGGCGCACGGAGTGGCGAAACGGCTGGGGATTGACGAGTTGTTGACGAAGCGGGTGACGAATTTGAGCGTGGGGCAGCAGCAACGGGTGGCGGCGGCGCGATCGCTGCTGGGAGCGCCGGAGTTGATTATCGCCGATGAGCCGACGTCGTCGCTGGACTACGATCACCGGGAGCGGTTTTTGGAGCTGTTGTTTGAGTCGTGCAAGGCGGCGGGGGCGACGCTGTTGTTTGTGAGCCACGACCGGTCGTTGATGCACCTGTTTGACCGGCAACTTTCGCTGCCTGCTATTAATAAGGCGGGAACGTAGATGTTGGTGTTATCGCTGGCTTATCAATCGCTGAAGAACCGGGTGCTGACGACGACGCTGACGGTGATTTCGATTGGGTTGAGCATCGCGTTGTTGATTGGCGTGGAAAACGTTCGCGTTGGGGCGCGGGAGAGTTTTGCGAATACGATCAGCCAGACGGATTTGATTGTCGGCGCGCGGGGGGGATCGTTGCAGTTGTTGCTGTATTCGGTGTTCCGGATTGGCGCGGCCACCAATAACATCACTTATCAGACTTACGAGCATTGGAAGAATCATCCGGCGGTGGCTTGGACGATACCTTATTCATTGGGAGATAGTCATCGCGGGTTCCGGGTTGTTGGAACGGACGAGAATTTTTATACGCATTACCGGTACCGGCGGGACCGCTCGATTACGTTTGAATCGGGGCGGCTGCCGCAGGATGTTTTTGAGGTGGCGTTGGGTTCGGATGTCGCGCGAACGCTGGGTTATAAGACGGGCGACAAGGTTGTAATTACGCATGGCGTAGCGACGGCGGCGGGGCGCGGGATACTGGATCACGGCGATAAGCCGTTTACGGTTTCTGGTGTGTTGAAGAAGACGGCGACGCCGGTAGATCGCTCGTTGTATATTCAGCTCGAAGGGATTTCGGCGGTACATATCGATTGGACAGACGGGGCTCCGCCGATGCCGGGCGAGGAAGTGCCGGCGGCGAAGATTACGAAGCAGACGATGAAGATCGATCAGATAACTTCGTTCTTACTGCGGAGTAAGTCGCGGATAGACACTTTGCGATTGCAGCGGGAGATTTCGACTTATTCCGAGGAGCCACTGCAGGCGATTATTCCGGGGCTGACTTTGCAGGAGTTGTGGCGGACGATCGGGTATGCCGAAGACGCGCTGACGGTGGTGACGTTCTTTGTAATTATTGTGGGGCTTTTGGGGATGCTGGTTTCGCTATATACGTCGTTGAACGAACGGCGGCGGGAGATGGCGATATTGCGGGCGATTGGGGCGGGGCCGGTGAAGATTATTTCGCTGCTGGTGCTGGAATCGTTCCTGTTGAGCATTGCGGGATGTGTGCTGGGCGTGGCCTTGGTGTACGTGCTGTCGGTAACGTTCCAGCCGATTGTGGAGCAGCATTTCGGACTGTATGTGCCGATCCAGGCGCCGACGATGACAGGGTGGATTTATTTGGGCGCGGTGGCGGTGGCGGGGTTGCTTATTGGGTTTATACCGGCGTGGAAGGCGTATCGGAACACGCTGTCGGATGGGTTGAGCGTTCGGCTGTAGACGGGGCTTGCAATTGCATGTGAGATCGTGTTATCAGTAGACTATGGCGGCTGAGAAGAGTATAGTTTTAGACCGGTACGGGATGGCCTTGTCGATTGGCTGCGCGATTCACTGCGCGGTGTTACCGATAGGGATGAGCCTGTTAACGGCGTCGGGATTGGCGTGGATCGCGGGTCCGCAGTTTGAGTGGGCAATTTTGGCCTGCACCTTTATATTGGGATCGTGGCGGTTGTTGAAGAGCTTTGTGCGGCACCGGAATCCGGAATCGCTGTATCTGTTTGTAGCGGGACTGATTTTCTTCGCGGCGGCGAAGATGGTGTGGTTCAATTTTCCGTATAACGAAGCGTGGTTTATGGCCGCTGGCGGCTTGCTGGTGGCGACGGCGCATTTACGCAATTTGCGGCTTTGCGCGTGCTGTCACGTACACGCGCATTAAGGATTCGATGCGGGCGGGGCTCCCATTTCGGGGTCGATTGCGCATCCCGGTGGTGGGCGCGCCGTTGTTCCTTATTTCGAATCCGGATTTGGTGTTGGCGCAATGCAGGGCGGGCGTGGTGGGGGCGTTTCCGTCGTTGAATGCGCGGCCGTTGACGCAGTTGGACGAGTGGCTGCATCGACTGACTTCGGAGTTGGGGGAAGCGGAAGCTCCGTTTGCGGTGAACCTGATTGTTCATAAGAGCAATGGGCGGCTGGAGACGGATTTAGAGCTGTGCGTGAAGTGGAAAGTGCCGATTGTGATTACGTCGCTGGGGGCGAGGGAGGATGTGAATCGGGCGATTCGTGGGTATGGGGGGATCACGCTGCACGATGTGATTCATGACCGTTTTGCGCGAAAGGCGATAGAGAAGGGCGCGACGGGGTTGATTGCGGTGGCGGCGGGGGCGGGCGGACACGCGGGGACGATATCGCCGTTTGCATTGGTGGCGGAGATCCGGGAGTGGTTTGACGGGATATTGGCGTTGTCGGGGGCGATTGCGAATGGGGCGTCGGTGCTGGGGGCGTTAGCGATGGGGGCGGATTTGGCGTATATCGGATCGGCGTTTATAGCGACGGATGAGGCGCGGGCATCGGCGGGTTATAAGCAGATGATTGTGGACTCTTCGGCGAGCGACATTCTGTATACAAACTTATTTACGGGGGTGCATGGGAACTATTTGCGGGGATCGGTGGCGGCGGCGGGGCTGGATCCGGACAAGTTGCCGGAAGGAGAACCGGCGAAGATGGATTTCGGGACGGGCGGGGAGAAGGAGTTCCGGGTTTGGAAAGACATTTGGGGGAGCGGGCAAGGGATAGGGGCGGTGAAGGGGACAATGCCTGCGGGAGAATTGGTGGAGCGGTTGGTGAAGGAATTTGAGGCGGCGAAGGCGAGGATAGAATAAAAAAGCGGCGCTTTGCAGCGCCGCTTTTTTGGTTAAAGATTAGAGAAGATTAGTAGCGATTGCCACGGCGCTGACCGCCACCGCCGCCGCCGCCGCCGTAACCACCACCACCACCGCCACGACCGCCACCGCCACGATCTTCCTTGGGACGCGCTTCGTTAACGTTGATGGCGCGGCCTTCGAGTTCCTGGCCATTGAGCTGATTGATGGCTTCATCGCCTTCAGCGTTGTTCGGCATTTCGACGAAGCCGAAACCACGGGACTGGCCCGTGTCACGATCAGTGACGACGCTGACGCGATCGACTTGACCGAATTGCTCAAAAAGGGAGCGAATGGCACCTTCAGTGGCGCCGAAGCTAAGATTACCCACGAAAATATTTTTCATTTAATTGTCCTTGAAAGTTCCAGACCAGCGAATCGGAGCAGGATTTGACAAGGACGGCGTAACCGGACTATCGAAAAGTGCCGAAACCAGCAGACTGACGAACTCAGACTTTAGTCTAGCACATTTGATAAGCTAATCAACGGTAAATATCAATGAATCGACGCGTCTTTTTATCCACCGCCGCGCTGCCTTTGGCGGCGGCCGCCGAACCGAAGCGAATTGCGGCCATAATCACCGAATATAGGGCGGGATCCCACGCCGATGTGGTGATTGGCAAGTATTTGGAGGGATACCGGCAGGATGAGAAGCCGCCGTATCCGCGGTCGAAGATTGTATCGATGTTTACGGAGCAGGTTCCGAAGGGGGACATGAGCCGGGAGCGGGCGAAGAAATTTGGCGTGCCGATATATCGGACGGTGGCGGAGGCGTTGACGCTGGGCGGGGAGAAACTGGCGGTGGATGGGGTGATTCTGATTGGCGAGCATGGGAATTATCCTTTGAACGATAAGGAGCAGACGCTGTATCCGCGATTTGAGATGTTTTTGAAGATCACGGACGTTTTTCGGCAGAGCGGGCGGGCGGTGCCGGTGTTCAACGATAAACATTTGTCGTGGAGTTGGCGGCAGTCGAAGCGGATGGTGGAAATATCACGGGAGTTGAAGTTTCCGATGCTGGCGGGGTCGTCGGTGCCGGTGGCGATGCGGATTCCTTCTATTGATGCGCCGTTTGGCGAGAGGCAGACCCATGCGGTGGCGATCTCGTATTCGGGTTTGGATATTTATGGATTTCATTTGCTGGAGGCATTGCAGTGTTTGACGGAACGGCGGCGGGGCGGAGAGACGGGCGTGCGGAGTGTGCAGTGTCTGGAGGGCGAGGCGTGTTGGCGGTTTATTTCGGAGAATGGGTGGGCGGGGCGGTTGTTCGACCAGGCATTGACGCGGAGCAATACGCGGAAGGCGGGTGAGGCGAGGGCGTTGGTGAAATCGCCGTCGGTGTTTGTGATTGAGTATGCGGATGGGTTGCAGGCGGCGGCGTTTTTGATGACGGGGATGGTGGAAGATTTTACGGTGGCGATTGATTTGGATGGGAAGTCGGAGCCGTTTTCGGTATTGATGAATCTGCAGAATGGGCGGCCGCATCATCATTTTGGATGTTTGGTGAAGAAGATTGAGGAGTTGTTTGAAACGGGGCGGGCGCCGTATCCGGTGGAGCGGAGTTTGTTGACGAGCGGGATGCTGGATTTTGCGTTGGAGTCGCGAGTGCAAGGGCATAAGAAATTGTTGACGCCGGAGTTGGAACGGGTGCGGTATCAGGCGGCGGGGGCTTCGCATTTTTGCGCGGATGGTTGGGGGTAGGAGACGCGTTTTCTGGGTGCGGGAAAGAGGACTTCCTGTTTGAGGCGAATCTAAACGATGCACCGGGCGATGCACCGGGCGCTTGAGAAGGGCGGAGTGAAGCCCGTATGGTTTGAGAGCGCGGGGCTGCACGATTGGCAGGTTTGGCGGAGACATCTGCGGGAATTCGCGCCGCTTCTTTTTCGAGAGTAGCGGCGTTGCCATGCACACGAAACATTTGTTTGTCAGACTGGACACCATGCGGAACTTCCTATTTTTCTTCTCGGCGGTGCTTGCCGCGCAGACGGCTCCGGTGGGGCTGCCCAATGGCTGGCGAATTTCACCGGCGGGGAAGCATGTGGTCACGGCGGACTACGTGCTGAACCTGACGACTGCGCCAAGCGATAACCAGATTGTCGCGCTGCATTCGGGCTACAACCCGCACGGGCTGCTGGTGATTGATCCGAAGAATGTGGAGATCACGCAGCGGACGCCATTGAAGTCGGCGTGGTTCGGCATGGCATGGGCACCGGATGGGAAGACGATATATATTTCGGGCGGGAATGCGGAATCGAGGCAGAATCCGACGGCGGCGCCGGTGTATGGATTCGGGTATGCCAACGGCAGATTGAGCGAACAGCCAACGATGCAGTTTAAGCATCATTTGCCGCAGAACCAGATTTACTGGTCGGGGCTGGCGCATCATCCGAAGCTGCCGATTTTGTATGCGGCGAACCGACATACGAAAGCGGTGCGGGGGCATCTGGTGGCGTTCGATACGAATACGGGCGAGCGGTTGGCGGAGATGCCAACGGAGATACATCCCTACGACGTGGTGATCGATCCTTCGGGCGCGACGCTGTATGTTTCCAACTGGGCGAGCGATTCGGTGACGGTGCTGGACACCGCGACGCGGGCGGTGAAGGCGACGATTAAAGTGGGCAGGAATCCGAACGATATGGTGCTGGCGCGTGATGGGCGTTTGTATGTGGCGTGTTCGAATGAGAACTCAGTGTATGTGATCGACACGAAGCAGTTGCGGCCGG
>CAMDKT010000245.1 GCA_945900935.1 Candidatus Sulfopaludibacter sp. SbA3
CCGTGATCTGGGACGGTGGCTGGACAACCCTTTCGGTACGCCGCCGCTGATCCCGCAGCCCGCGCAGCTTACGCTCGACCTGGGTTAAGTAGGACAGGCCATTGACGAATTTCCGGACAGGGTGCGAACCAACCGGTTCACGCCTGCCCAAAACCAACAAAACTCCACGGCAATTTGACTTAATCAGCCCCCGGTCTAACTCAGACGGGCAATCTTCTTGGACAGGAGACTAACTGCCAGACGGCAAACCTCAACCTCTCAGACGCCACTCCCGCGACCCAAGTCCCACGTTTTCAATACGTGTCGCATTTGCTGTCCCCTGTCTTGGACAGCAGTGTTCGGCAATAGTTCCCTGTTATGCTGGCTTGTGTATGCGCCGCCAACGGTTGGAATCGAACCTTTCTGAGCAGTGCCAACGCCTGCGCGAGTACTTGAGCGAGCCCGGCGGCCCCGGCGTAGCAACCACCTCGACGCGCGCCCAATCGTTGAGCCAACAACTCACTGTTTCCCATTCCACGACTCCGAGGCTCTTTGCGAAAGCGTGCGAGGAAAGCAATCTTTTCTCCGCAATGCTGCTCGCCGAACGGGCTGGCCGGAGCGTCGTTTCCGATGCAGTCGATGTTCGCATGGGAACCGCGAATTGCGTGTTCCTATACGCGGCCCCCTTTCGTTATCCAAACACGGCATGCGGGTTCTTGTTTTCGCCAAGTTTGGAAGAGGAACGCCGGGACGATGGCGCCGCTTCCCCCTTTGACACGGGAGGCCTCGCCAAACATGTTGGATTCCCGGCTGGGTACGGAACGCCGATAGAGTTTCTGGGCCGCCACGAATTTCCGTTGCCAGATCACCGCGAATATCTCCAATTGACCATGGAAAATCTGTTTTCGAAACCCGAGGATTACATAGAAGGAACAGCGCCTCGGCACGCCGGCTGCCTGGGCCTCGCCGGTGGCGACGCGCGTATGTGGACACACGAAGTCCGGGTGCCTGATCGCGTTCCGTTGCGAGGGCGCCATCTGCGGGCCGTTTTTGCGCACCGTGCGCTCGTCGTGTCGAATCAGCACATTCAGGACCTATTCCTCTGGTGCGCGAACGAATCTGTCGATCGAATCGCATTCGACGGGCCTGGGGACGATGATTTTGAGATGCTGCAAAGCGAGTGCCTCTCGTACTTGAAACGGAAGTTATACTAAGATTTGGTGATGTCTTCTTTCTGGAAACTCGCAGATTTGGAGATCATTGGATACGCCGATGATCGGGATGCCACGATGCTCCCCGCAGTCGTGCCGCCCGTGTTTCGTCTGAAAGCGGACAGTGACGTGGTCCTACTGCCGCCGTATTCTCTCCACTTTGACGCCGTTGTTAGAGCGACCGCTGTGACGATGGAGGAAGCCGAGCATTTGCGGTTGATGGAGCAAATTACGCTTTTCCCGGCCGGGGGACAACCAGCCGAGCCGGGACACCAGATGTGGTTGCATCGCGACGGTCGAAGGGTCTATCAGCCGGTGCATGAAGCGCGTCGCACGCTGGATCAGCTTAGCGCGGAAGCCATCGAGCGAGCCATCCTGCAACTGGCGAAGGGACAACTGGATCTCGCCGAAGATTCAGCGTCGGAGGCAATCCTCAGCAATGATCGGCGCGTGGAGCCGCTGGCGATAAAGGCAGCGATCCGGCGAAGGCGCGGTTTGGCCGCTGAAGCGAGGCTGATGGGGGAGATTGCGCGGCCCCTTATCGAGTCCGGCGCATTCGTCAATCTCGTAAACTACTACACTCGCCTTATAACCGCCATTGAACCTGTTCGCCCGGTTCTTAAGAGCCTGTCCCCAATGGATGCGATCGCGACTATTCCCGCTCGAGCAGCGAGGGCATAGGACGGCCATGAGCGAAATAGAGTTTCCTCAGATCATCACTTTCTACAGTTACAAGGGTGGTGTCGGCCGAAGCATGGCGTTGATGAATGTCGCCTATACGCTTGCCAGTTGGGGTCGGCATGTGTTGATGATCGACATGGACCTGGAGGCCCCTGGAGTGAGCGGGTTCCTGCAGCGAAGCGAAGAACTCCAGCCCGCGGGCTCAGGATCGAAAGACATTCTCACCTTACTGGCAGAAGTTAAAAGGCTATCCGCCACCGGGCTCGCCCCCGAAGACCTGGCCAAAGAACTTCCGCCAGTCTCGCACTTCATCCGTGCCGTGAAGCCGGAGAAGTTAGCAAGTCTGGCACCGAAAATGGGGCAACTGGGGCGGCTCGATCTGCTCGGGCCCGACCTAGGTCGAAATTACGAGGACCGGCTTGCGCAACTAGGACTTCAAGGCCGTGGGCAGGAAGAACTGGTCGCGATGAGCCGGGTCTTGCATTTCTATCTCAAGGGACAAAGGTTTCTGTTTCAGCCGGAGTGGTTGAAGGAGATAGAACCGGCCCAGCCAACGTCTTATGATTACGTACTTGTCGATAGCCGGACGGGCATAACCGAGATCGGCGGGCTGTGTGTTGGACCGCTGGCGGACAGATTGGTAGTCGTCACGGGACTCAACGATCAGAATGTCGAAGGCACGCGCAGGTTCCTGGAGGTAACGGGAATCCGCCGGATGGCGGCCGAGGATAGCTCACCCGTTGCCGGCGAAGAATCGAGTACGGCGACCTTGGGGCCGAAACCTACGCTGATTGTCGCGAGCCCTGTTCCGATTGAAGAGTTAACGTACAGGAACAGCCGTCTCGGCGAACTTGAACGGGTTCTGGGGACCAGACCTTCGAGGCTGTCCTATCATCCACAGCTCGCGTTAATGGAAACAGTCTTCATCCGCGACCATCGCGACGAGTATCTCGCTTTGGAATACCGCAGTCTGACAGAGCGGATTCTGGACGCAATCGGAGACACAGCGCAAAACCTACCTACGACTTTTAGCAGCGATCTCGAACCTGCGCTGAGGTCGCGGATAATTAGACTACTTGTTAGGTTCGCGCCTCAGAACCCGCAACTCGTTGGCTCCATTTTGCCACTTTTCGCGTCAACACCTCGAAAAGTCGCAACCGACGAAGAATACGCCGATGCCATCAAGGCAAACTCACTACTCGCACTATCGAAAACCTTTCGGCCGAATGCGTTGAATAACCTTGGGAGCGTGATGAGTGATCGAGCCAATAACATGACGGGCGAGGAAGCGATTCGCCTATTTGCGCTCGCCTCGGAGAAGTTTGAGGAAGCCGTCCGCCTTGAGCCCGATTTCGCCGGGGCGTGGAGCAACTGGGGCGACGCCCTTAGTGACCAAGCTAACGGGAAGACCGGCGACGAGGCTGATCGCCTCTTTACCCTCGCCTCGGAGAAGCAACAAGAGGCCGTCCGCCTTAAGCCCGATTTGGCCGAAGCGTGGAGCAACTGGGGCGCGGCGCTCTTTGATCAAGCCAAAGGGAAGAGCGGCGAAGAGTCCCACGCGCTTGTTGGAGAAGCCAGGGTGGTTTTGGCAAAGGCGGCTAGCATCAATCCGGGCGTAGGCGCTTACAATGCAGCCTGCCTAGAAGCGATTTGCAATGAAGCGGGTGAGGCCATACGTTGGCTTCGGGTAGCTCAAGAAAACAACTCATTACCGAGCGTTGATCACCTCGCCCAGGATAGCGACCTGGACAATATCCGCCAGACCCCTGAATTCCTTGCGTTCCTGGCAGGCATCTCCAATAAATAGGAGAAGACCCGAGGCGCCGTCATGTGCCCGGACAAGGATTGCTGTGTCGAGAAGGATTCTCACTGATGGGGACGATAGCCGGGGCGAACGCTTCTCATGCCTTCCGTGATGATGTCTTCCGCTTCTGCCTTCGAGACAGGTCCGCGGGCGGCGTCCACCTCGGCAAAATATTTCCTGAGTTCGTTCGCAATCTCCAGCTTCCGCTGGCGCGAGACCGTAGCGGGCTCGAAGGTCCGCACGCTGACGGCCTCGCCATCGGGGATGGGCGGCCGGAAGGTGGCCAAGCGAGCGGCCGGTCAACGCCGTGGCGTTACAGGCGTAGCTACGGTTAGCTATGAGCAGCGTTGCCTGGACTCTTGCAACCCGAAATTGATACACCGGAGAGGCGTTGATACGCAATACTAGAATGAAGGCAAATTTAACACCATGCTGCCAACGATCGAGTCAATTCTGTCGCGAATGCCCCGTTTCACCGGGACCGCGGCGCTCGATATTTTGGTTACCGCGTTCATCATTTACCAGTTCATCCTCATTGTCCGCGGCCGGCGATCCGCCGCCATGCTCGCCGGCTTCCTGGTGCTCGTCGTGGTCTATCTCGGCTCAGTGTACGCCAAGCTGGAGATGCTCCGCAGCATACTGGCCACGCTCGCTCCTTATACCGCCTTCGGCATGATCGTCATGTTCCAAAGCGAGATTCGCCGCCTCCTGGCCCGGATCGGGCAGCGCCGCATCATCGGCTTCGGAAGCCGTCTCCATCGGCGCGAAACCGTGGAAGAACTGCTGCTGGCGCTCCAGCAGCTATCGCACCAGAGGATTGGCGCGCTGATTGTCATCGAACGGGAAGTCGGCCTGCGGACGTTTGTCGAAAGCGGTGTCCCGCTGGACGCCAGGGTCTCGCGAGACCTCCTGCTGGCGATTTTTTATCCCGGCTCCGCGATGCATGATGGCGCCGTTATCATTCAAGGCGATCGCGCCGCCGCGGCCGCCTGCTTTCTCCCTCTCACCATGAATCCGGAGCTGCTGCGCTTTCTCGGCACGCGCCATCGCGCCGGCATCGGCATCACGGAAGAAACGGACTGTATCTCCCTTATCGTCAGCGAGGAGACCGGCCGAATTTCCATCGCCGCCCGCAATGAAATCGAGTACGACGTTAGCCTGGACCGCGTTGAACAACGCCTCTCCCAGCGTTATTTGGAGCCCGCCCCGGCCCCGGTCTCCGCATATACTTCGGCTAAGGGTTCCGGCAAATGATCGCAACCGCGAGGCGCATGGTCACCGTCAATATTGGGGCCAAACTGCTCAGCGTCGCCATCGCTTCCTTGCTTTGGATTGCCATCGTCGGCGAACAGGAGCTGGCCACCGCGATCGACGTCCCGGTGGAGTATCGCAATTTTCCTAAGTCCTTTGAGGTCTCCAGCGGCACCGTCAATCGAGTCAATGTGCTGGTTCGCGGTCCATCGGGCAAGATGAATGACTCTTTTCTAAAGGATGTATCTGTTGTGGTCGATCTGGAGGGCGTGCGACGCCCTGGCGATTGGACATTCAATTTGGATCACCGCGCGATTCGTGTTCCCGCGGGGCTGGAGCTGGATCGCGTTATTCCCAGCCAAATTCGGATGCGCTTTGAAGAGCGCTTCGCTCGCGATGTTCCCGTACAGATCCGTTATGCGGGAAATCCGATGCCCGGTTACCGGATCGCCCGCCAGGAACTGTCTCCCGATCATCTTCGCGTCATCGGGCCGCGCAGCCGCGTCGAGCAATTGCAGTCCATCGATACCGATCCCATCGATCTCAACGGCGTCATCACGGAATCCGAAACCCGCGTAAGTACTTTCGTCAACGATCCACAACTGCGCGTCGACGGCAATTCCGTGGTTCGCGTCCGATTGGTCATGGAGCGCATCGGCCCCGGTCTTGAACAATAATGTCACGTCAACTCTTTGGTACTGACGGTATTCGCGGCGTCGCCGGGCAGTATCCGCTCGACTCCCGCACCGTCTTCGCTTTCGGTCGCGCTCTCGGCGAATGGGCCCTTTCCCATTCCGGAACGCCACGCGTCCTCATCGGCATGGATACAAGGGAATCCGGCCCCGCGCTGGCGGCGCAGGTTACCGCCGGTCTGGAGCGCCAGGGTGTGCCGTTTGAAATCGCCGGCGTGCTGACAACACCCGGCGTCGCCTGGCTTACCAAGACCGGCCCCTTCGCCGCCGGGCTCATGATCTCGGCCTCGCACAATGCTTTTGCCGATAATGGCCTCAAACTCTTCGCCCATTCCGGCTACAAAGTTCCCGACGCGGAAGAACTGGAACTGGAAAAACGCATCTTCGCGCTCGCCGAAAACTCCGCGGACGAATCCGGCGCCATCCAAGCCCACTCCGGCGTTGGCGCAGCCTACATTGATTTTCTCCGGTCCAGTTTTTCCCGTGAACTCGCCGGTTTCAAGGTCGTCGTTGACGGCGGCAACGGCTCCGCCAGCGCCTTAGCGCCTGGGCTGCTCCGCTCGCTCGGCGCCGAAGTGGTTGAACTCCACTGCGCGCCCAACGGACGAAATATCAACCTGCATTGCGGCGCGCTGCATACGGAGCACATGCAGGACGCCGCCGTCGCCCACAATGCCGATCTTGCTGTCGCCTTTGACGGCGATGCCGACCGCGCCATGTTCGCCGCGCGTTCCGGTAAAAAAGTCGATGGCGACCATGTTTTGCTGATTTGCGGCAGGGACGCCAAACAGCGGGGCCATCTGCCTGGCGACACCGTGGTTGCCACCGTCATGTCGAACCTTGGCCTTGCCATCGCGCTGAAGAAGCACGGCATCTCGCTCACACGGACGGCCGTCGGCGACAAATATGTCCTCGAAGAGATGATCCGCATTGGCGCCGTGATTGGCGGCGAACAGTCCGGCCACATTATCTTTCACGAACACGCCACCACCGGCGACGGCATGCTCACCATGCTCCGCCTTCTTGACATCATGGCCCGCCAACGCGCCAGTCTCGATTCACTCGCCGAAGAGCTTCATATTCTGCCCCAGACGCTTGTCAACGTGCGCTTCGGCAGGAAGCTCCCGCTGGAGGAATTGGACACCGTCCAAGCCGCCATTCGCGCCTGCGAAAACGAGTTTGGCGAAGCCGGCCGCGTCGTCGTCCGTTTCTCCGGCACGGAGCCGCTCGCCCGCGTCATGGTTGAGGGCACCACGCTGGACCGTGTCGGCCATCACGCTGAAAGGATTGCCAAGGCAATTCAGCGCGAACTCGCCGCCTGAATTCACGATAGACTATCCCACATGCGGATCCGTCACTTAGCACTTCTCCTCGCGCTCAGCGCCTCCCTCGTTTTTGCCCAGCGCCCCCAGCGGCCCAAACTCCCCGGTGAAGACTGGGTCCAGCTCTTTAACGGCAAGGATCTTACCGGCTGGACCGAAATTGGCAAGGAAAAGTGGATCGTCGACAACGGCGCCATCCACGGCCAAGCTATCTCCAAAGAATACGGCTACCTGAAAACCGTCAAGAACTACAAAGATTTCCACATGTCGATCCGCTTCAAGTGCGAAGGCGACGGCAACAGCGGTGTCTTCTTCCACTCCGAATTCAAGCCGGGCACCCCCTCCATCACCCAGGGCCTGCAATTTGAAGTCGATTGCCGAATCGGCCAACACACCGGCGGCATTTACGGCGACGGCCGCCAATGGATCGTCTGGCCCTCCCCCGAAAATGAAACGGTCGTCCGCAACGACGAATGGAACGAATACCTCCTGAAAGTGGAAGGCAACCACTACGTCTCGCGGCTCAACGGAGTGGTGATGATCGACTTCACCGATCCGAATCCCAAGAGTTTCGATGGAGCCATCTCGCTCCAACTCCACTCCGGCGGCACTGGCAACATGCGCTTCAAGGACATCTGGATCCGCGATCTATCCAAGCGCGACGAAGCCCCCAAGCCCTAGCCCCGCATCCCCAATACCCGCGCCCCGTTCTCCCAGAAAATCTTTCGCGTCACCGACGCATGAGGACTCAATCGCCGTATCGTCTCAATCTGCTTGCTCCCGCTGCACCGCTCGCCCTCGCCAGCCGGATCACTGCAATCACTCCCGTAAATCAGCTGGTTCTGATGCCGCTCCAGAAATCCGCGCGCGTGCTCCTCGTCCCGTAGCAACGCATTCAACCCCGACCCCGCCGACATGTCTCCATACATGTTCCCGTAGTCCCGCAAATACCGGTCTGTGATGCCGCCGGGCGAAACTCGGGTCCGCGGGTACAACACCTCCTGCGCCAGTTCTTTGTCGATATTCCCCCACCACGTCTGGGCGTGTCCGATAAAATTCACCGATGGATACTTCTCCAAAATCCGATAGAACCTTTGAAAGCCAATGTTGTAAGTGTTGTGTTCAAAGTGGAGTAACACGGGAACCCGATAGTCCCGCGCAATCTGGGCGATAAGGTGGACATGCGGCGAATCGGCGTCCACCGGAAATTTCTGCTCCCCGATGCCGATCGCGCCCAGCTTCAAGTACTTTTCAATCACCACCCGCGTATGATCCGGGCTCGGCCCTTCATTGGCGAAGAACACAAACTTTCCCGGATATTTCTTCACCAGCTCGTAGCAGATTTCGTTCCCTCCCGCGCCGGCGGCCA
>CAMDKT010000246.1 GCA_945900935.1 Candidatus Sulfopaludibacter sp. SbA3
GCAGCCTGTGCCCAATTCCGGAAACAACTGCCGGCCCGTGCCCATCCCGCCTTGGAGCAAATGGAACGCTCCGTCCGAAAGGCGCTGAAACCCAAAGAGGCCTACAACATGGTGCCGAGCAGAGATCCCGAAAACGTTTAAGCACCCGCGCGACCACGCGCAAGGCGGCCTGCTCCGAGCCTGGCTAAACAATCACGTGCTGCCCGCCTTCACCAGCCGAGTCTTACCGGTCGACACAGCAGTCGCGCAGCGCAGCGCGAAATTTCATGTGCCCGACCCCCGGCCCGTCCGCGACGGACTCATCGCCGGCACGGCGCTCCTCCATGGCATGACGCTCGTCACGCGAAATGTGTCAGATTTCGAAGGGACCGGCGTACTCATTCTCAACCCTTGGAATGCTGGATAATTCCGCCAACCGGCCCGGAGCCCCCGCCAACGCTGGCGACAGCCCACTTCAATCTCCGCCAGCAATCGCGGGAGCGCCGTCGACCCGATGTCGGCGGCGCTGTTGCTCCAGCAATCGGTCTTGTTTCACCAGTCTCCAGCCCAACCACGTCACCGCAAACAGCGCCAACAACCGCCGTGACCCAACCGGACCCGCGTTAGGAATGAACCTGCCGACTTGCCGCTATTCTCCCCCATACCGTGTCAAGCGAACGTGGGAGCAGTGTCAGGATTCGGCAAAGACGCCCGCGGAGTTGAGCCTCACTTCACCGAACTTCCCGTCCCTTCGGGGCATGTGCAAGGAGTAGGAAAGTCTTGATCAATTCGCCCTCGCCGCACACGATCATACCTGAGAATCGTTTGTACCACTGACCCTCGGGTACCTCTGGTTCACCATCGAGCCAGTTCGCCAGCAGTTCTAATTGAGACGATGGAATCTTCCGGCTTTGGACCCGGTCAAGCAGATGCTGAAACAGAGCCGGAGGAACGTTTTGGCGGCGAACTCTCGGCACTTTCTGATCTCTCGATTCCCAGCCCTAGATCCCGTAGAAGCCTCGGGTTAGACTCTCTTTAAGGCGTGCCGCCTCGACCGGATCCGAAGCCGCCGCGAGCCGCTTGGCGAGAACACCTAATTCTTCAGGTCCAAGGCGGTTACCCTTGCCGTCCAGGAATGTTAGTTCCGCAGTCTCCAGGGCGACTTCTTCCCCAGTTGGCTTCCGCGCCACCACCCGGCTTCCGGTAAGCGACTGCCGCACGAACCAGTGATACATCGTCAGTGCGCTCTTGATCACATCCGTTGGCTTTGATCCCGTCAACTCAGCCATCTGGTCAACCAGCGCGAGTTCGACCGGAGTCAGGACGGGCTGTATTCTCGCCATACTCGGATATCCTCAGTTCTTGAACTCATTCTACACTTTACGGCCCAGGTGCCGCCGCACCCTGCGGAGAACTTGTTCCCACGAATGCTTCGAGACCAGACCGCGTATTCCACCAGGCCAGCCGGCAGGAGGGGATCGAACGGATCCTCGGCCAGAATCGGAAAGCTCTGCCGGAGGAGGCGCTCCGCCGGGCGGTCAAGACGATGACAAACTCCGTTCGCGCTCGTACTCGGCCAGCGACTTCGCACGCCCCGCCGCCGCGAGCCCCAACCCTACTTCTTCCCTGGAAGGAAATTCTCCAGCGCCCAGACCTGCATATAGTCATCACTCTTCACAATCGCTGCATGGATTCCGTCGGGACTGATCGAGAGATTACGGAACTTTTCAGGAATGGTATGGACCCGCGGGGCGCCTCCGCTAACCGGATAGAAACGGAGTTCATTCGGTCCGTTGTTTATGCCATGCACGAGGGCGACGATCTGCCGTCCATCCGCGCTCCAATCCGCAACCCTAACCGCAACCCTAACCGCAACCCAAACCGCTTCACCAATCTCGCCGCTCCGCTTGTAAATCTCACGCAACTCGTTACTGGCTATGTCATAGATGCCGATATAACCCATCGTTGTCAGCATGAGCGATTTACCGTCGCGGGATGGCCGAATGTTGGGCGTGCCTTGCTCGGAAAAGTCTCTGCTGAGAAGGACGCGTTCATTTCCAGTCGCGAGATCAATCACGCTCAGCGCCCGGGACGCAAAGCGAAACGCCGATTTCCCATCGGCGGAGAGAGCGAAGCTCATTCCAGTGTCTAGGCAAACAAAGGCAACTTCCCCGTTGCTGGCGCCCACTCGATACAGGCCAATTTTGCCGTCCAAGCCAACGGCGGAGGCGACAAAGGACGCCCCGTCCGGCATCCACTCGAAACGGCGCAGTTCCTTCACTTGCAGCGTCAGCACGCGTTCGGCGGCATCGGCCATGTTCCGAATTTTTATCGAGTTGACGGAAACGGCCGCGGCCAGTTGCTTTCCATCAGCCGAAAAGCGAAGATACCCTGCATTATTGGCAAATTCGATCCCGGCCACGGCAAACTTCGCAAGCGGATCCGGCACCAGCCCCGCAACCGTATCCAGACGGGTGATCCAAGCGTCGAGGCGCTGGATTTGCACGCCATAAAACAAATCCCCGGTTGCCGTGAGTCCCAGTGACTGCGCGTTTCCGATAGATGGCGTATGCAGGATCGCCGCTTCGGCTCGCGCTTCGCCTTTAACTACCGGCAGCGTGTACAAATGATCGCCGGCGACATCCTCCTTTCGAAAGATAATGGCGTCCCCGCTCGGAGACCATCCCATCAGATTGGCATTGTCAACAAGCTTCGCCGGCGCTGGCGATGTGCCATCCGCGGCGACAACGAAAATGTTCCGGCTGCGCCCGCGTTCGACAAGCCTCTCTTCATAGGCTAACCATTTTCCGTCGGGAGAGAAGGAAATGTAGGATTTCCAGAACTTGCTGTCCGTAGGTATGACTCTTAACGCTCCAGAGTCCGGCAACAGCAACGCGATCTGCGCATCCCCGTTCGCTTCCCCGGATAGACAAACGCCTACCAGCTTTCCGTCCGGGGACCAGCCATACGACTCCGCCCAACCTTTCCCCGGGATTTTTCGAAGCAACCGTTCTCCGCTCCCGTCTGCATTGATGACCCGCAATTGAAGATAGATGCCTTCCGCTTTCGATGCCTTGTCCCAACCGCCCCAGCCAAATACGATTCGCTTTCCATCCGGCGAGATGGAAGTGCCTTCTACTTCGCCCTCGGCCTTCTTGTGGCCGCCGTAGTTCGTCACCCGCTTCGACTCGCCCGTGCGCAGATCCCGAATGGCCAGGTCGCCCGTGGTCCAATCGACATGGGAAAGATAACGGCCCGTCTCCCCCATCGCCGCCAGCCTTGCCCGCGCCTGCACAACAAACGCCCCCGCCCCCGCATACTCCTTAACCACCCGCTCATACGAACGCCGCGACTCGGCCTCCCCCAGCTTCTCCTGGCACGCCCCCATCTTCACCAACGCCTGCGCCGCAATCTCCGGCTGCTTCGCGAACCGCTCGGCAATCTTCCGGTACTCCGCAATCGCCCCCTTCAAATCCCCACCCATCACCTCTTTATGCCGCGCGCCCTCCAACAGCTTTTCGGCCGACTGCGCGCCAACCATCAACGTACAAACCGCAAAAACAAGAATTTTCATAACTGCCTCCTGATTGGAAGATAAGCAACCAATCTCCAGATTCCCCCGCATAAACCGTCAGATTTCCGTCACATCTCACTCATCGAACCGGTACCCCAACCCGCGTATATTCAGCAAATAACGCGGCGCCTCAGCGTCCGGCTCAATCTTCTTCCGCAAATTGCCAATATGGTTATCCACCACCCGCTCCGACACAAACGCATTCACGCCCCATCCCCCTTCCACCAACTGGTCCCGCGTCAATATCCGCCCCCGGTTCCGCGCAAATAACTCCAGTAACTTGAACTCCAACGGCGTCAACGGCATCGTCACCCCGCCCCGCCGCACTTCCGCCCGTTCAAAATTCACTTCCGCCTCCCCAATCAACAGCGTCTTCGAAGGAGCCGCGCCCGCCCCACGCCGCAACAGCGCCATCACCCGCGCCCGCAACTCCCGCACCCCAAACGGCTTGGTCACATAATCATCCGCGCCCAACTCCAGTGCCATCACCTTCTCGGCCTCCTGCGCCCGCGCCGTCAGCATCAGTATCGGCGTCTTCACCCCCGCCCGCCGCACCTCTCGGCACACCTCGAACCCATCTTTCCCAGGCAACATCACGTCCAGCACAATCAGGTCAAATTCACCCTCCCGCGCCATCCGCGACGCCGTCACACCGTCCCCAGCCACCGACACCCGATAGCCCTCCATCGTCAAATCGTCTTCCAACGCCAGCGCAATCCCCGGCTCGTCTTCCACCACCAGAATCCGCGCGCTCATTCCGCCTCCGGCAAATCCAACGTAAACACACTCCCCCGCCCCGGCTCGCTCTCCAGCCGCACCGCCCCGCCATGCGCCGTCGCGATATGACGCACCATTGCCAGCCCCACCCCCGTCCCCTTCACATTTCCCTCCATCGCCCGCCTCCCTCTCACAAACTTCTCAAACACGCGTTCCTGCTCTTCCCGCGGAATCCCCGGCCCGCGATCGGCCACCATGATCGAAACCCTACCGCTCCCCCGCTCCCACCGCGCCGTCACCGGCGAATCCCCATCCGAATACTTCAATGCATTCTCCAACAGATTCCGCAGTGCCACCACCAGCGCCTCCCCGTCCCCATCAACTGCCAGATCAATAGCCCCATCCAACACGACGCGCTCCGATCCCTCCGCTTCGGCCACCGCCCGCCGCACCACTTCCCCCACGTCCAGCCGTTCAAACCGGAACTTCTGCGCTCCCGCCTCCATCTTCCCGAAATCCAGCAGCGTCTCTACCAAACGCTGCAACCGCCGCGCCTCGCTCGATAGCACCTGATAATACTTCCGCCGCCGCTCCTCGCTCGGCACTTGTCCCATTTCCAGCATCTCCGCCAACTGCCGCACCGTCGTCAAAGGCGACCGGAACTCATGCGACACGCTGGCCACAAAATCCGCTTGCAGCCGCGCCGCCGCCTCCTCCCGCCGCATCGCCCGAGCCATGAAATACACGGTTCCCCACAAAAATAAAATCACCGCTCCTAACATTCCCAACAACAACCGCGGCCCCGCGCCCGCCATCGGGCTTTCCGCCCACACCCGAATCGTCCACGGATTCGACCCCTCGCCCAACACACGCACCACCCCCGGCCCAGCGTCGCCGATGCCGAACCCATACCCCGCCGGCACAAACCGCCGCGCTAACGCATCGGCATCCAACGCCGCCCCCGCGCCGTTCGCCCGCCAAATCGTCACGACGCCGTTAACCAATCGCACTCCAGGCGTCCCCCAAGCCGCCTCCAATGCCTCCGCCAACCGCCACGAATCCGGCTTCCCCCGCTCCCCCGCCCTCTCCCGGTAGAACTCCGCCGCCCCTCGCGCCAAAACCCACCGTCCCCCATCCACACCCTCCGCCAGCCGTTGATAGAGTCCCTGTCCATCCAGCCCCGCCAACTCCGCCGGCACCCCGCCCGCCGCCACGTCCCCCAGCCGTTCCAACTCCCGGTATGCAGCCATCGCGCCCGCCCCATCGCCCATCTTGCGCAAGACGCGTCCCAACCGCAACAAAGCCTCCCCGTTCAAACCCATCCCCCGATACAACGCCGCCGCCCGCCCCAAATCCCCGCCAAACTCAACCGCCTCAGCCGCCGCAATCGCCCTATCCACCGGACTCGCAACACCCACAACCGGCACAAACGGAATCGCCCCCCGAGGCGTTACCGTTACCTGCCCGTCCCGCAGAACAACCACTACCGCCCCCTCAATCGCCTCCCCGCGGCTCAACCGTTCCCCCGCCTCGGCCAATCGCGCCCGGATCCCCGCCGCCGCCGTATCCGCCGCGTTATCCAGCCGTTCCCGCTCCAGATTCCGCCACCCAAACCAGACAAGCGTGATCGTAACGACCGTCGAAGTCGCCAGCAGCGCCGCCAACACGGGATTGCGCAATCGCATCACGATCACCCTAAATAATAGTGCCGAACTCTCCCGCCGCCGTCACGCTTCCGTCAGATTCGTGTCACTATTTCAAAAACCCGCTCTTCCCGCTCCCCACGGCTGACAAAACATCATTCCTCTCATCATCCAAAGCCAACACGCGCCGCAACAACGGCGACAACCCCGCCACCGTCTCCGCCCGCAACAGCCGCTTCTGATACTGCTGCTGCGGCTGATCCCCTCTAACAAAAAAACCATGCAACGAACGCCGCGGCGTTGAAGTCCGGTTCGCCGTCCCCCCATGCCACATATGCGAATTCATGAGAATCACATCCCCAGCAAAACCCAACGCCACCTGTTCATCCGGATGCGGCGCGCTCCCATTCGAAGGCAACACACCCGACCGGTGCGACCCCGGCACAAACCGTGTCGGTCCGTTCTCCGGCGTGAAATCATCCAGCATCCAAATCGAGTTAAACACCGCGTTCCCCAACGAATCCGGCAGTAATCCCATATCGCAATGCAGCGGCTGCAAACTCTGCTCCCCAGGCAGCGCCGCGCGATAATTCAAACTCGACAACTTCCAATCCGGCCCCAACACCGCCTCCGCCGCTTCCAACAACATCGGATGCGAAACCAGCCGCTCAAAACACTCGCCCTTATCCACCAAATTCGCCAACCGGTCCGACCCAACTTCCTTACGGAACTCCCCGCCGGCGTCCGCGCCTTCCAGTTCCAACAGCCGCCCGGTCGCCATTCGCAATTCCTCTAACCACGCCGCGTCCATCACGCCCCGCACAATCAGGTACCCTTGTTCCTGAAGTAAAATCTTCTCGTCCGCCGTCATGGTCAAATCATAACGCATGGAGTTTCGCCGTATCCTCGTGCGCGCCACCAACTGGGTCGGTGACGCCGTCATGTGCATCCCCGCGCTGGCGGAGATCCGACGCCGTTATCCCGATGCCCGCATCACCCTCCTCGCACGCCCCTGGGTCGCCGGCATCTATGACAACTCCCTGATCGACGACATCATCCCGTATACCGTCGGGCGCGGCGCCAAAGATCTCCCCGCCAAATGGCGGCTCGCTCGGCAACTCAAGAAACTGAGCTTTGATTGCGCCATCCTCCTCCCCAACTCCTTTGAAGCCGCGGCGCTCGTCTGGGCCGCCCGCATTCCCACACGCATCGGCTACGCCCGCGATGGCCGCGGCCTGCTCCTTTCCGATCCGATTACCCCGCCAAAACCGGGCGAAATCCCGAATCACCAGCGCTTCTACTACCTCGAACTCCTTCGCCGCGCCGGCCTCATTGACCGGGTCCCTGAAGTGGACGCCATTCGACTCCCCGGCATCGAACACTTAATCAAACAAGGCCACGCCATTCTCCGCCAACGCCAACTCAGCGGTGACTGGATTGGCGTCAGCCCCGGCGCGGCCTTCGGTTCCGCCAAACGCTGGCTCCCCGAACGCTTCGCCGCGGCCGCCATCGAGCTGGCCCGCCAAACCTCCGCCGGTGTGGCCATATTCGGCTCTTCGGACGAACGCGAACTGTGCGAAACCGTCAGAACCGCCATCTCCTCCGAAGGCGTCGTTGTCCATAATTTTGCGGGCGAAACGAAACTCGAAGAGTTCATCGCTATCGCCGCCACATGCGCCGCTTTCCTTACAAACGATTCCGGCGCCATGCACATTGCCGCATCTCTTAACGTCCCCACCGTTACCGTTTTCGGCGCCACCGATCACGTCGCCACCGGCCCCACCGGCCCCTTCGCCAGCATCGTCCGCGAACAAGTCGAGTGCAGTCCCTGTCTGCTCCGCGAGTGCCCCATCGACCATCGCTGCATGAAAGCCGTTACCGCCGAACGGGTTGTGGCCGAGGCTATCAAACTTATCCAGTTGAAGCGCGCGTAAAATAGAAAGAACATGCTCGACACCCGAACCAAGATCGTGAAGGCGGAGGACGTGTCGGCGCGCCTCGTCGTGGCGGCCTATTTTGATCCGATGGTGGCCTCCCACGCCCAGCGTTTTCGTGAACTTGCGGAACAACACGGCCCGCTGGCGGTGTGCATTTGCGATCCGCCGGATCCGCTGCTGCCGGCCCAGGCACGGGCCGAGCTTGCGGCCGCCCTGCGCGACGTGGAAGTCGTGTTTATCGGGGTGGCGGCGCTCTCCCGCGCCACTGCCATCATTGATGAACGGCCCGGCGATCTGGAACGCCGCGCCGCCCTCATGCTACACGTCCACAGCCGCCAGAATGGCTAAAGAAGTCCATATTCTACTGGTCCGCCTCGGCGCTTTTGGCGATGTTTTGCACACCCTGCCCGCCGCCGCTTCGCTGCGCCGGTCCATTCCTGGTGCGCGGCTT
>CAMDKT010000247.1 GCA_945900935.1 Candidatus Sulfopaludibacter sp. SbA3
TGGCGGCCGAAGAACGCGGCGACGACGCCTCCCAGCGCCGAGCCAACCGCGAAGTTGAACGACCACGTAATCGAACTCAAGGCATTGCCCCGGATCACGTCCTCGCCTTCCGTAATGTTCGGAATGGTCGCCGTGCGCCCGGGCTCGAAGAGCGCCAACATGATCGTTTCCAAAAACAGCAACGCGTAGAGGAAGTTCACGCTCTCCGGTCCGCGCACGAAGAGCATGCAAGCGACGATCAAGGCTCGCGCGTAGTCGGCGAAAATCATCACGCGTCGGCGGCTGAGCCTGTCATTAATCACCCCCGCCGACGGCGAGCAAATGAACTGCGGCAACACCTGCAAAGTGAATGCCAGCGCGATCGACTTCGCCGACCCGGTGTATTCGAGCAGCAGACTATAAATCGCAACCGTGTAGAACCAATCGCCGATTTCGCTAATAACCTGGGCTATCCAGAGAAGCCGGAAGTTGCGGTTCGCGCGAAGTAGGGCGAGGTAGCCCATACGTTAATCGAGATTGTAAAGGCCCATGCGATCGCGAACCAGGCGCGTGGTGGACTCGGCAATGGGGCGGACGCGCTCGGCGCCTTCGCGCAGCACGCTGTTCAAATAAACCGGATCGGCGGTGATTTCGACGTAGCGCTTTTGAATCGGTTCCAGCCCGGCCACGACGGCTTCCAAAACCTGCTTCTTCAGGTCGCCGTAACGCATGCCGGCGAAATGATTCTTCAGTTGTTCATTCGGCCAATCGGTGAAGGCCTGGAAGATGTTTAACAGATTCACCACGCCCGGACCCATGGTGTCGAAGTCGACGGCGGGATTGGAATCTGTCGTCGCGCGCATGATCTTCTTCTTCATCTCGGCGGGCGTATCGAGCAGGCCGATGCTGTGCCCGGTGCCAGCCGCGGACTTGCTCATCTTCTTCGTTGGATCGTCGAGGCCCATGACGCGCGCGCCGGCCACGGGCAACCGCGTTTCGGGCATCGTGAACGTCTCGCCGTAGAGCGAGTTGAAGCGCTGAGCGATGTCGCGCGCGAGTTCAATGTGCTGGCGCTGATCCTCGCCGACGGGGATGATGTTGGCCTGGTAGAGCAGAATATCGGCGGCCATCAGCACGGGGTACTGCAACAGGCCGCTGAGAATCGTGTCCTGATTCTCGGTTTTGGACTTGTACTGCGTCATCCGTTCGAGCCAGCCGAGCGGCGTCATGCAGGTCAGCATCCAGGCAAGCTCGGAGTGCTGCGCGACCGAGGATTGAACGATGATGGTTGACGATTTCGGGTCGATGCCGGCGGCCAGGAAGAGACCGGCCAGCTGCGTGATCTGCTGCTTTAGGGCCGCCGGGTCCTGGTGAACGGTGATGGCGTGCAGATCGACGATGCAGAAAATGCTATCGAAATCGTGCTGGATCTTGACCCAATTGCGTAAAGCGCCCAGGTAGTTGCCGATGTGAAGGTGTCCGGTTGGTTGGATCCCGGAGAGAACGCGTGCTTTCATTTCAAACTGTTAGTGTACTGTGCGCGACAATAAAGATGTGGAGAATACAGAGATCACGCTGCCGATTGAGAAGTTAGTGTATGGGGGCTCCGGGCTGAGCCGTCATGAGGGCCGGGTGGTGATGACGCCGTTTGTGCTTCCGGGCGAAACGGCGCGGATTGTGATTGAGCGCGAGAAGAAGGACGTTCTGAACGGGCGCGTGCTGGAAGTGCTGGAGAAGTCCGAGGCGCGGACGACGCCGCTTTGCCCCGTTTTTGAGCGCTGCGGCGGTTGCCATTATCAGCACGCGCTGTATCCGGCGCAGGTGGAGATGAAGAAAGACATTTTGCGCGAGGTGTTGCAGCGCATCGGGAAGATCGCGGCGCCGGAAACGATTGAGGCCATCACCGGCGAACCGTGGGGTTATCGCAATCGGATTCAACTGCACATCGACGGGCAGAAGGTAGGCTATCGCGAGCCGGGTTCGCACACGGTGGTTGACACGTCGGAATGTCCGGTGGCGTCGCCGAAGTTGAACGAGTCCCTGCGGGCGTTGCGGCGGATGGTTCGGGAGCATCGATTCCCTCGTTTTGTGCGGTCGATTGAATTCTTCACGAATGAGCGCGAGGTGCAGGTGAACGTGCACGAGACGATGGCGGGCCAGCGGGTGGCGCGGACGTTCTTCGATTGGCTGGAGCAGGAACTTCCCGGCGCAGCCACCGGCCCGATTGACTACTCGGCCAATGGCCACAAGTTCCGCGTTCACTACAGGTCGTTTTTCCAGGTGAACCGGTTCCTGGTGGGTGCGTTGACGGAGGCGGCGATTGGCGGGGCGACGGGCAACACGGCGCTTGAGTTGTACGCGGGCGTCGGGCTGTTCTCGTTGTCGCTGGCAGACCGTTTCAAACAAGTGGACGCCGTGGAAAGCGTCAAGATGGCGGTAGAAGACGGGGAGCTGAACGCCAAGCGCGCGCGGAAATTGAACATCGACCATTTCCGGGCGAGCACGGAAGAGTTCCTGACAGGCGTTCGGAAGACGCCGGACTTTGTGCTGGCCGATCCGCCGCGCGCGGGGCTGGGACCGGACGTGGTCAAAGAATTGCTCCGTATTCAAGCGCCGAAGGTTGCTATCGTCTCCTGCGATCCGTCGACGCTGGCGCGCGACTTGAAAGGCTTGTGCGAGGCGGGCTACAAAATCAAATCGATGACGATGGTGGATCTTTTCCCCCAGACGTATCACATGGAAACGGTAACGCAACTGGAATTGTAGGTGCCTGGTGGGTAGCTTCTTCGCGGTTCTTCTGTTGGCGGCGGCGTGGCCGGCGGTGCGCTGGGAGCCATGGATCACGGGGCTGGAAGCGCCGGTGGATTTGAAGAGCGCGCACGACGGCAGCGGCCGAATGTTCGTGCTGGAACAGCGCGGGCGGGTGCGGCTGATCCGCGATGGCGCGGTGGTGGCAACGCCGGTTCTGGATATTGTTTCGGAGGTGCAATACAGGGGCGAAATGGGGCTCCTGGGGATCGCGTTTCCGCCTGAGTTTCGGGCAAAGCAGTATTTTTACTTGAACTACGTGGACCGGCAGCGGCGGACGATTGTGGCCCGGTACCGGATGAGCGGCGACACGGCCGATCCGGCGAGTGAAGAGGTTCTGCTGACGATTCCGCAGCCGTATGAAAACCATAACGGCGGGTGCATGCAGTTCAGCCCGCGCGATGGGCAGCTTTACATCGGCATGGGAGATGGCGGCAGCGCCGGGGACCCGCAGAAACGGGCGCAGAATCCGAATTCGATGTTGGGCAAAATGTTGCGGATGGATGTGGAGAATGGCGCGCGGACGGCGCAGATTTGGGCGTCAGGGCTGCGGAATCCGTGGCGGTTTTCCTTTGATCGCGCGACGGGCGATATGTATATCGCCGACGTCGGCCAGGACAGGTTAGAGGAGATCGACTTTCAGCCGGCGGCTGCCGCGGCGGGGCTGAATTACGGCTGGAGCTTGATGGAGGGCGCGCGGTGCCTTGATCTGACAAGCTGCGCGACCCGCGCCGATCTGGTGCGTCCGGTGTTTGAGTACGGGCGCAACGATGGCGTTTCCGTTTCCGGGGGATACGTGTATCGCGGGGCTCGTTTTCCGTTTTTGACGGGGATCTATTTGTTTGGCGATTTCGGGAGCGGGCAGACGTGGGGAATGCGGCGGGACGGGGCGAATTGGGAGACGGCAAAGCTCGTGGACACGAATTTGCCGGTGGTGGGATTTGGCGAAGACGAGGCGGGCGAGCAGTATATGGTGGTGCATAACGGGCGCATACTGCGGCTGGCGGCGGATCCGCCGGCGGCGGCGGTGAACTCGGTTGTGAGCGCGGCGAGTTTTGCGCCGGGCATCGCGCCCGGAGGGATTGCGACGGCGTTTTTGAACGCTCTGCATGGTGTGACTGGGATTGTGGCGGCGGACCGGCTGCCATTGCCGACGACATTGAGCGGGGTGACGGTGCGGGTGAACGGGGAGCCCGCGCCGCTGTTCGCGGTAGCCAATGGCGGCGTTGGCGCGCAGGTTAATTTTCTGGTGCCGGCGGCGACAACGCTGGGCGAAGCGACGATTGCGATCAATGGCGCGGAGACACGGACGACGGTGTCGGCGGCGGCCCCGGCGGTGTTTACTTTCGATGGGAGAATGGCGGCGGTGAACGGGCCGGGCACGCGCGGGGAGCCGATTGAAATCTACGCGACGGGTTTGGGCTTGAATGTCAACAGCGTCGCCGTGTTGATCGGCGGGCGCACCGCCGCGGTGCTGTTCGCCGGATCCGCGCCGGGCTTTGTGGGGCTCAATCAGATCAATGCCGTGGTGCCTGCGGAGACACCTGCCGGGGAGGCGGAGTTAATTGTTCGCGTCGCCGGGGTGACATCCCCGACTGTGGCGTTGTCGATTCGTTAGGGCCACCCCTCGGGATGAAAATGGGGGCGGCCAATGTTCTGGATCCCGAACCCCGCCTACCCGATTTTGAAGACAGTTCGAGTAGGCGAGCGGTGACCCAAGATTGACGTATTTCCTCAATTGATCTAGCTGCCGGAGCATTTGCCCGGTCTTCAGCTCCAATCGCGAAGAGGCTTTGAGATAACGAGGACAGGCGCCCAAATAACTGCGTGAGGAACTATTCCGAGTTGCCGTCGAAGGACTTCGTCCGATACCTTCCGCCGCCCAATCTGGCCACCTGACGCTAGCTCAAGTCCACGCCGCGCTCGCCTACTACCATGCCAATACCGTCGAGATCGAGGACGCCCTGGCTTCCGATGACGCGATGATCAACCGGAGCGACGAAGATCATCTGCGCCATGCGGCCACCCCTGGACGAGTGCTCTACAACTTCAATACCGGCGACTATGCATCGCTCCGCCAACAGTGGCTGGCGCGCCGCCACTCGTCCTCGCACACCAGCAGCACTGCTCGAGACCCTCCCCGTTCCCGCCCCCCCCCAGTCCGCATCGCCTCCACCACTGCCTCGACAGAGCCAAGCTCACGGTTTGGCTCGCCATCGCCCCCATTTCCCAACGGCAACCCACCCCCGCGACCGTCCTGGCACTATCGGGAAAAGGCCATGCCCCCACATGCCTTTTCTACTAAAAGTCAACCTTCAAACCGAATTGAACGTTACGCGGACCAATGTTCATCGTCCCGGAAACAACGCCGAACGTCGTGCTCCCGAACGCCGTATCCGGCCAGGAAAACTGCGGCGTATTGGTGAGATTAAACGCTTCCGCGCGAAATTGTATCGTCACCCGGTCGTAAACTTTGAAGTCCTTGGCGACAGAAACGTCAGCGTTCTTTTGATGCGCGGCGCGCAGTTCATTCAGCCGACGCGGCGAGTTGCCGATGGTATACAACGCTGGCGCCGAAAAGGCCGCCGTGTTGAACCAGCGCTCCGGCGTCCTGGCCGAAACTGCCACATCCGCCCCCCTCGTCACATTCGGATACTGGGTGCCGAAACCGTACTGGCTGATGGTGCTCGGCGCGGTAAGCCGGACGGGCAAACCGCTGGAAAACCGGACAATGCTCGAAAGCTGCCAGCCGCCCGCGAAGATATCGGCGAATCGATTCATGCCGCTTCCAAATTGCCGCCCGCGCCCGAACGGCAGCCGGTAGACAATGGCCGTTACCAGGCTGTGCGGCAGGTCATGGGCCGACAGCGAACGCTCGATCCGGAAGTTCGTGCTATCGCGGAAACCGTCCGCGGCGCCGCCCGGACTGGGCTCAGTTTCGCCAATGTTATCGATACACTTAGACCACTGATAACTGGTCATGAGCATCAGGCCCCGATTGAACTGCTTGGAGATCTTCAGCAGCATCGCGTTGTAACTCGAGCTGCCCCCGGATGTCTGACCATTGCGGGTTACCGTGTCAAATGCCGGGAACGGCCGTAGGAGGCGATGGCGCGGCAATTGGGCCGTGGCCAGATTGCCGCCGGTGATCAGTCCAAAAAATGGATTCGCCACTCGCGTATCAAGCGCCGCCCCCATGCTGAGTAACTGCGTGGGTAACTGGTTGTCATTGATACTCACGCCGTTGACCAATTTGCGCCCCTGGTGGCCGGCGTATCCGAATTCCACCACCGTGCCGAGCCCCAAATCGTATTGGAAGTCGGCGCTGTAATTCTGCATGTAGCCGTTCGGATGGTTGCGATCATAGCCTCCGGCCCCGCGGCCGATGTTGGTAAGCAGCCCTCCTGTGTTCCCAACAGCGGGAATCAGCCCGTTGGGGTAGGGGTTGCGATAGAGGTCCTGCGGATTAATGTTGTCTCCACCTTGGCTGGACGTCCAAGGTGTCGTGGAGGAGTAGCCGGTCAGGTCCCCCGTCCCGGTCTGCGTCGGGAAAAAAATGCCGTAGCCGGTGCGAATCACCAGTTTCTCGGTGATCTTGTAAGAGATTCCCAGGCGCGGAGCGAAGTTGTTGTTAACCGGGTCCCAGGAGAAGCGCTGATTCGCATCGGTAAAGCGCAGCCCGCCTTTCAGCGGTAGCCCGGTCAGTTTGGCAAGCGGGTTCTCCGCGGCGTAATCGAAGTAACTAAACCGGTTGTAGCGTTCGGTGGCCGGGCGGTGCATTTCGTAACGGATCCCGGGGTTGATCGTCATTCGTCTCGAAATCCGCCATGTGTCTTGAAAATACCAGCCATAGTAGAGTCGCGTCACCGCGCCGAGCGCCGGCTTCCGAACATCACCGCCGGAGCCGGTCCCCAGCAGCAGTGAGGCGACCGCGTTGCCGGAAGTGGTACTGTTCTGCTGCGCGATCGGGCCCGAAGTCATCCCCCGTGAAAAGCTGAAGTCGGCCGAAAAAATGCCGCCCCCCGTCAGCATCGCCGCGTCCCGCGTAAACCCCATCTTGAAGCTGTGCGCGCCCATTTCCTTCGTCGCGTTGACCTGTATGTTCGCTACGCGGCTGATATTGTTCAGATCCCGCGAGTAGAACATGTTCGAGTAGTTCTCCATCGTGATTTGCGGGAGCGTCTTCACGTCCAGTGTATTCACGAATGACGCCGGCAGACCGAGCTCCGTCCCATCCCGGCCCGCGAAAGGCGAACTTTGACGTTCCGTCCAACTCCCGATAGCCGCCATCACGTTAATCACCCACGTCGGATTGGGCACGAAAGTATTCCCCAGCGAGACCTGGTAACGCGGATTGCCGCTAATGTTTCCCGTGCCGGTGAGGTTGGGAAACACATTCGGCGCGGGCCGGCCCGCCTGGCGCCACGCCTTCGAAAGTCGCCCGTACATGGAGTGCTTCTCGCTGCGAGCCCAATCCAGCCGGATGTCGCTCCGGTCGCTGATCGTTGAGCCCTTCCCTATGGCCGAGTAGTTTCGCGTGCGCGTGATGGGGTCGCCCGGGCCCGTCGTCGCCGGATAAAGCGCCACCGTCTTGACGCCCACTGGATCCATCAGGCTCACCGGGATCCGATTCCCCGGAAAGGCGTCGCGGACGAAACCGGCACCGCTGGGGTTGGCCCGCGTCGTGAATGGATTGAAGATGGCGGAAAGGGTGCCGTTGGAGTTAAACGTCTGAGAAAAATCGCCCGCGCGTTCAATTGCGGTTGGCATGGAACTGATGGCTGTGGACGGAGAGCCCTGCCGCAGGCCCTCATACCCGCCGAAGAAGTAAAGTTTTTTCGCCCGCCAGATCGGCCCGGCGAAGTTTCCGCCAAACTGATTGCGCTGGAAGATGGGCCTGGCCAGACCCGCGCGGTTGTTCGACCAGGAGTTGGCATCGACCACGGAGTTCCTCAGAAAGTCGAAACCCGTGCCATGGAAATCGGCGCTCCCGCCTTTGGTCACGATCGAGACAATACCGCCACCGGAGCGCCCATATTGGGCATCGTAAGCGTTGCGGATAACCTGGACTTCGGCCACCGAATCGATGGCCGGTGAGATCAGCAGCCCATTCCAACTGTTCCCGGCCGAAACGTTAACGCCGTCAAGCAGGACACCGGTGGTCGTGCTCCGCCCCCCGTTCAAGCCGAAGCGGTCCTGGTTCTGATCCGCCACCGATTGGGAGATGCCGGTGGCAGGCGCAGTCACCCCGGCCGTGGCGTGAACCAGCGTAAACGGATTCCGTAGATTCGTCGGCAGCGCCAGCACCATTTCGCGCTCCAGCGTCACCGCCTGATTCGCCGTCTGCGTGTCGAGCTGTACCCCCGCGGCCCCCACTTCCACGCGCTGCGACAATTCCCCGATCTGCATCGCGATATTCGCCGCCCCCGACTGGCCCGACACCAGAATGATATTGCTCTGCATGTACCCCTTAAACCCCGTAGCTTCCGCTTGCAGGCTGTA
>CAMDKT010000248.1 GCA_945900935.1 Candidatus Sulfopaludibacter sp. SbA3
CGTCGCGGCGGTGGGAATGTGGAAATCGCGCCTTTTTGCGATTTCCAAGGGCGGTGGGAAGAGAGCGAAAACCTGCGCTTGGTTTTCCTCGCTTTCCACCGCCCGCCATTTCCACGGCCGGTCTTGCGGGCCGAATGCTCTTGCCACTATCAGCTACTTCGGCGCTGGCGAACTTAAGGCGGCTCTCCTACCCACATGAAACAGCGAAGAAACCCCAAAACTTGGCGTCCTTTTTGTGGGCCGACCGTTAGTGGCCCAATCCTCTCCTCTTCGGAGACAGATCCCCGATGCGCTTTCATCTGAGATCGCTGATCTGATTCAGGGAAAAAACGCACTCTCAAACTGGGGGATCGTCGGCTATCCGCAAGTTAGCCACAAACTGCGTTGACGGCGTGTCGGAGCCTGAATTGATCCACAAGATCAACCTGCAAGCCTTGGGAGATCTGCAAAAAGGCTCACCCGAACTTTGCTCCTTATTCGTTCTAGCGCAAACTTCATCGGAACCGGATTCCTGAATACAAGATGGCTCTCGATTGTCGGCGTCCCTGCAAGCTTGAGGTAACGCCGAAGCCTATTCGGATCAGCGCTCACCACGCTGACGCGGTCCAAGTGTTTCTTCAAGTCATCACGTTTGCCATCTCGCCTAAGTTCACCCCGATAGTCCGCCAACTGCTCGGAGACCTCCCCTACCGTCTTCTTATACTGCAAGTCTTTCCACTCGATTATTAGCACTCTCGCGGAGTCATTCGACCAAGCAATTACGTCGACATCACCATAGTCCCGATCGAACGACCGGCCCATCAGTTTTGTAATTTTTACTTCGAGCTGCGTCTGCCAGCCCAAGCCATTCAATCCATCAGCGACTTCACCATTAAAAGCCAGTCCGTTGTGATGGTTTGCCGTTCCCAACCAAGTCTTCATCTTCTTGGAACAAGTCTGCCAACTTGGTATCTCACCAGATTTGAACGACATTGTAGTGTGTACGATGGACTCCCGTACCATAGCCGGACACACGAGATATTCTGGATCTTCGCCCGTTGCAAATTGCAGCAACGGCCGCCGAATAACAGACAGGCGCCGACCGAAGCGCCAAGGTTGCCAGTCCTTGGCGCAGAAGCCTTCGGGCGCAGAGTCCCACCTTGGTCGCGGTACTAGGGTGACAGTTCTGAAGAAACGCACTAACTCATCAGGGTCTGCCTGTGTTGCCTTCCGAGCGAGCGTGAACAGGTCCGACATTCTAAGTGTCAGTATGGACTCTGATTTCTCCAACGCGATGCTATCCAATTCGTTCAAAAACTTGCCAAGGTCTGGAAGTGAGATGCCGAACTCCTCATTAAACGCTGGAGAAAACAGATCAGCTTTCAGAATTGGTGCGGTCCTTTCGTCGCTGCTCAATCCATACAGCCCTTCATATCGGTCTGCCGCCTCTTGGTACTGGGGCTCCCTACCCACTTTGCCGAAAGGCGTATAAATCGAATCATGAAACTCCTTATGGGTTTGGATGTCGCCAAGGGGAGTGATTCCGACTCTAGGCTCGACGGTGCCCCAGTAAATTGCATCTGACTCACCGGCAAGGTGAAATGCCATACTGGCTTTTGCCATCAGAAAAGACAAGTCGATGTCGGTCATCACCGCCTTTCTCTCTTCCGGGCATTCACATATGGCGGCTTCGATCAAGATTCTGCAGCTGAGCTGCGCCGCGTTCAGCTCAGCTGCACGATCCAGCATCGCTTTTTTTGCGGCTTGTTTATTAAGGGCGAGGGCGAACTGTGCGCGCCCGGTACGCATCCACCGCCGCTTGTCGCATGCTGCAAGCTCGTAGTTCAAAATCAGTTTCCGAAGGACGGGTTCGCGGGCGTATCGACGCAGTTCCTCGCGGATGTCCTCAATGAGGACGCTAACTGCATTGTTCAACAACTCCGTACACGGCTTGAGGCCGGTGATCTCAAACCCAGCACTGGGATTCTGAACGCGCCAGCCAAGGCCAAGTCTGCACAGAGCGGCATCGAGTTCACTAATCACAATCGGGTTTTGGCTTCTCCCGCTCAACAGCGAGTCTCGAATGTCCTGAGCGTTGAAGCTGTGTATAAATCGGGCATCGGCTGCGAAACAGATCGAGGCAGTCGCGCGCTCGATCTCCATTTCCGAGTGGCGTCCACACAAGGCTGCCACACCACGGACCATCGCCTCGACTAAGAGCCTTTCTGCAGTATGCTCAGGGCGATTGAAGGCGCACTGAAACTCTTGCTGTACTTCGATCCTGATGCTCGACCGTTCCTTGTTCGTGGTGATCGAGATAAGCCGCCGCAGTTCCTCTGTGCCCATACTGCCGTCCGTCGACAGCGAGTACGACCTGTCTAGCTGTGCAAACTCAAAGAAATACTCGACGGGGGACGTTGGGAGCGCATAAATGTCTTCGAGTATCGGCACCGTTCTTCGCAACCATGTACACAGCATCTCCCAATAGTGGAAGATCGCACCCGAGTCGGATTGTTCTGTCGCGGTGATGCGCAGCCACCACGGCCTGTTCTTACCCAACTGAACGGAACGCAGGACATCCTTCTGCAGGTCCCGCACGCTCATAAACGGGGCATTTTCATCGCCACAATCAAAGAGGCCAGACTTGATGCGCTTAACGAGTACTTGGGTTCCACTGGAGTCCAGTACACGGCGCTCGTGAGATTCGCGCGCGACGGCATAACGGGCGTTTCTCAATGCATTCTGCCGAACAACCACGATACCTTCCTCGGTTCCGCCGCGTGGAGGTGGCCCCGGCCTATGTTGGACAATTTCTCCGTCGAGTTCATCAACCCAAGCAGCTAGATTGAGTAGGCCATTAATGTTGATAATTGATACGTGTCGTTTCTGAACCTCGTTCTTTAGTCTAATTAGCTTCCATAGGCCAGCCTCGTCGAACCGCTCCATGTGCGAAAGAGTCGCGAAATCCGCCAGGCTGATGACCTCCGCGAACCATCCCTCGGGAGTGTCTTTCCGGAAAGGAAAGCGCACGGTCCGCCCCAGCCCCGCTACGACGACGAGGAGAAGCCCCTCTTTCGCACCCCGCTGTAATGCAATTCTTATTAGACGCGTTGAACCCTCTGTCAGCCTTTGTCCAACGGCGTTCGGATCAGCATTTGCTCCAGCGAGCCCCTTGTTATGAAATCCCGCCAAACCGTCGATGATCACATAAAGGGCGCACCATCGAGACTGATCCAACGGCCACGCCAGGAGCACGGATGACGCATCAGCGTGACGGTATATCCGCAAACTATTTGGTTTCAGATGCGTGAACATCGGCATTGCGCCAATCGTCAAGATGCACTCCTGCGTAAAGGAATACTCAAACGCTTCGGCCAATCCCATGGACTGAATGGTTTCGATAACGTAGCGGGTGATTGCGGTGGCAAAGGCCGTCGGTAATACTACGAGGATTCCGCTGGGATCACAGAATAAGGGTCGGCGCTCCAATTCGCTATGCCCAATATCTAGTTGCGCCGCGTTGTCCAATCTAATATGGTCAGGGTGTAGCAAGATGAATTCGTCGAGATCTCCCGGTTCAATCGCTAGGTTGTTCAGTTCCTCAAAGGAAAAGTCGAGCCTTCGTGATTCATCGGTAATACTGTTAAGGATGTCGTCTGGGATGGAAATGGCCGGATGTGGAGCCCCGAGCATGTGTTCAACCAGCCCATTGCGAATCAGAAGTCCCTGTGAAAGAGACAGCAGCGCATGGATGCTTTTCTCGATGGCCTGCAAGGGATATTCCGCAGACATGCTATCAACGACGTTAAGAATGCGTTGCAGGTGAAAGCCGGGAGATTCCCGTATTCCTTGCAGAATGCGAAAAGTTCCAGTGGTTGTTGAAACCAGGGTTGTGAACAGGTCCTCTCCCGGATCTTCGGCGGCACCGCACATGCCGGTGCCGAGTTCTGTGAAGAGCCTTTGGATTACTTCCGATGTCAAGGGCAACTCGCCCCTGCAGTGCCTTAGGGCCAAATGAAGTAGGACCGTGACGCGCAAGCACGACGACGCCATCGCAGGTTGAAGAAGCAGGGATGCTAGCGCGCGCATCGCCTTGTATAAATCTAGCGCTCGGAGTTGCTCGAGCACGCTTGGATGGGCGTGCTCAACGAGTTCAAGGGACAGGAGGCGATTTGGCGAGAACTCAGATGAACTCATTGTCTATTACATGCTACTGCCGATCGCGTGCGCCCGGAGCTTGTACATTCGTGTTCCTGATAATTCGTATTCAGAATGTGCCGCCTTCGGCTATACGCCTCCCAAGCAGGCTGCGCAAACGCCGATCGACAAATGACTGGACCAAGTGCATTGGCCGAAGCATTTGGAATCGCGCGCCCTGAAACGAAGTACTAATTCGGAACGCCGGAATCGTCGGCAACCCGGAAGCTAACCCCAAACGCCGTTCTGGGAAGTTGCACTCAATCAGAAGCCCGCGACTGGATCGCTCGCAGCCGAGGTCACTTTGGCTGCGCGCTTATTTTAACGCCTATGCGTGGGTGCGGTGCGTGCGGGTGAACGATGCCGTCGCGGGTGCGGGTCGCGCGCGGGCGCGCGGGCGCGGCGAGCGGCCGAATGGCTCCGTCCGTGACTGGCTAAATGTTGACGCCGGCGACTTCGTCGAAGATGCCCGGAGGCAGGGTGATGCCGCTGATGCGCAGACGCTCCAGAATCGATGGCGTTTCGCCGCTCCACTCAAACTGGCCCTGGACTTTGCCTTCGGCCGTCACGCCGATGCGGCGGAAGCGGAAGATATCGCGGACAGCGATATGGTCGTCCTCGATTCCGATCACTTCGGAGATGTTGATGATCTTGCGGGAGCCGTCCTGGAGACGGGAAACCTGCACCACCATCTTGATGGCGCTGGCAAGCTGCTGCAAGATGACCCGCGTGGGGATTTCGAGGTCGGCCATCAGGATCATGGCCTCTAAACGGGAGAAGGCGTCGCGGGGGGAGTTGGCGTGAATGGTCGTCATCGACCCTTCCACACCTGTGTTCATGGCCTGCAGCATGTCGAGGGCTTCGGCACCGCGGCACTCGCCGACGACGATGCGATCTGGGCGCATGCGGAGCGCGGTGCGGACGAGTTGGCGTTGGTTAATGCCGCCCTCTTTGGCTAAATTCGGAGGACGTGTTTCGAACTTGACGACGTGGCGCTGCTGAAGTTGCAACTCGGCCGTGTCCTCAATGGTGATGATGCGTTCGTCGGAGGGGATGAAGCGCGAGATGGCGTTGAGGGTGGTGGTTTTGCCGGAGCCGGTACCGCCGGAAATCAGGATGGTCGCTTTGGCCTGGACGCAAGCGGCGAGGAACTGCAGCATGGTTGGCATGATGGTGCGGTTGGCGATCATCTCATCGCTGGTGATGACGTGGCGGCCGAAGCGGCGAATGGATAACGACGGGCCATCGAGGGCGAGGGGGGGGATGATGGCGTTGACGCGGGAGCCGTCCTTAAGGCGGGCATCGACGATCGGCTGGGATTCATCAACGCGGCGGCCGACCTGAGCGACGATCTTTTCGATGATGTGGAGGAGGTGGGCGTTATCGCGGAAACGGACGGCGGTAAGCTGGAGGCGGCCCTGGCGTTCGATGAAAACCTTATCGAAGGAGTTGACGAGAATGTCGGAGATGCTGGGCTCTTTGAGGAGGGGCTCCAATGGGCCGAGGCCGAGGACTTCGTCGAGGACTTCTTCGACGATTTTGTTCTGTTCGGCTGTGGTCATGGGAACGCGTTCGTCATCGAGGAGGCGTTCGACGACGCGGCCGATTTCACTGCGGACACGTTCTTTGGGAATAGATGAGACGCGGTCGAGATCAAGGACGCCGATGAGTTTTTTGTGGATTTCCGACTTGAGTTCGAAGTAGCGATCCGAGGTCCGGGCGGCGTGGGAAGTGGCCGGATGGCGTTCCTTGGAGGTGTTGCGTTCAGGCGCGGCGCTGGCGGCACGGGGAACTTTGACGACGGTCTGCGTGTTCCTGGCGGCCATTAACTGGGCTAGCGAAGGGCGGCCAATGGACGTCGGAGCGGATTCGGGTGTTTTGGGTTCAGTTGACACGCGCGGGCAAATTTCTCAAACCCAAGGTAGCATGAGAAGTTGCTGACCCGGCGCCAATTTGGTTTCGCGGCGGCGCTGCAGGAGCGGCGTCGGCCGAACGTATTGTTCCTTTTGTGCGACCAGTGGCGGCGGCAGACGGAGCTGATTGCTCCGCATCTGGACCGGCTGAAGGCTGAGGGAGTGGAGTTCACGCGGGCGTATGTGGCGAACCCGGTCTGCGCTCCGTCGCGGGCGGCGTTGCAAACGGGGCGTTACCCGCACTCGGTTTCCATGCAATGGAATGGGCGGCGGCTTCCTTTGGAGTATCCGTGCCTGGCGGATGCGTTCGCGGAAGCGGGTTACAAGACGGGCTATATCGGCAAGTGGCATCTGGATGGAGGCGAGGATCCCGGTTATACGCCCCCCGGGCCGCGGAGGCGAGGTTATCAGTATTGGGCGGCGTTTAACCACGCCCATAACTACTTCGATTTCCAGTATTTCCTGGATGATGCGAAGGGGGTGAAGGCGAGCGGGTATGAGCCGGATCATCAGACGGGACTGGCGTTGGAGTTTATTCGCAAGAATCAGGGTGGGCCGTTCCTGTTGTTTGTCTCATTTGGACCGCCGCACGGGCCGTACCGTCCGCCGGAGCGTCATGCGGCGACTTACAAGCCCGAGTCAATTCCGCTGCGGGAGAATGTGCCGGCGGCGTTTGAGGCGGCGGCGAGAAAGACTACGGCCGCCTATTACGGAATGTGTTCGTCGATCGATGACAATGTAGGGCGGATGTTACAGGCGCTGGATGAGTTTCAGATAGCTTCTAATACTGTTGTTGTCTTTACCGGCGACCATGGCGATATGTTATATAGCCATGGTTTGGAGGACAAGGAGTTTTGGTATGAGGAGTCGGCCGGAGTGCCGTTACTGATGCGGTGGCCGGGGCAATTGGCGGCGGGAACCAAGCAGGATTGGCTGTTCAATAACATTGATATTGCGCCGACTTTGCGGGGGCTGTGCGGGCTGCCGCCGATTGAGGGCGCGCACGGGGAAGACCGTTCGGCTTTGATACGCAACCGCGGGGCGGGGGAGCGGCCGGAATCGATTTATGCGCAGGGCGAGTTAGGCTCCCCGCGCGAGTGGCGGATGGTGGTGCGCGGCTGGGATAAGTTAGTCGTCGATCGCGAGTTGAAAGTAACTCACTTATATAACCTTGCGCAGGATCCATTGGAGAAAGATAACCTGGCCGGCGACCGGGGAACGATTCGCCGCCAGGAAGAGTTAGCGGCGCTCATACGCCGTTGGATAATAAAGACCGGCGACCGCGTGCCCTTCCCTGGGCGGCGGGACGGCGAGAGGAATGGAATACATGAACGAAAAGATTGACGTGATCGCGCACATACACGCGGCCAGCGGGAATGAAGATGTGGTGCGGGCGGCGCTGGAGAGCTTTGTCGCGCCCACGCGGGCCGAGGAGGGGTGCTTGCGCTATGACCTGTTCCAGGACGTGAGCGATCCGCTGCAGTTCACCTTCATTGAAGAATGGTCGAGCCCGGCGGCGCTGGAAGCGCATTCGAAATCGGCGCATATTGCGGCGGGGCGAGCCCAGATGGCCGGGAAGTTGGCGGGACCGGCTTGGGTGCAAGTGGCGCGGCGACTTTTGTAAATTGGTTGCCGGTTGCGCCTACCCGAGATGGAAGACATTTCGGGTAGGCGAGCGGTGGCCGGCGCCTTATTGATATTCGATTGTCAAAGAGCATTTCCGGATTGCCGACGATGGGTGGGCCCAAGATCGGGTTTGCGGTTGCCTCGGAAAACATTTTGAGGCATAGATCAGGACCGGACGCCCGACGATGGTGTGAGCCAAGCTCGGGCGGGCGGCGGCGGACGGGTTAGAACCTGTTCATTTCGTCGAGCAGTTCGATGCTGAAGAGCCGGTCGGCCGGTTGCTGGAACATGCACAGGAAGTCCTGGTTGTATTTGACTTCGTCGGCGCGCTTTTGCATGGCGAGGAAGTCTGGGTCGATGTCCGGGCAGTCGGAGACCGGCGAGAAGATTCTGTGCCAGCGGGCGTCGTCGGAGTGCCAGACGTTGTAGAAAAAGCCCGCGGGACGGCGCGGCGTGGACATCAGCCAGATGTCGCCGTGTGTTCTGGCGGTGGTTGGTGACACCGAGAAATAGACGAGGTCCTTGACCAGGGCGGCTTCGTCGACGATGAGGACGTTGGCGG